>CANBWY010000009.1 GCA_947373245.1 Comamonadaceae bacterium | reverse complement strand
GCGGCCCTCAGAGCCGCCATCCACCAGCACCAGCCCGACTTGATCGTGCCCGAGATTGAAGCCATCCGCACCGAAGTGCTGCTGGACGTGGAGAAAGAAGGGTTTGAAGTCATCCCCAGCGCCAGAGCGGCCAACCTCACCATGAACCGGGATCGCATTCGTGATGTGGCGGTGGGTTTGGGCGTGCGAACTGCCAAGTTCAGCTATGCCGAATCGGCCTCAGATTTATTGGCACAAGCGCAAACCATCGGTTTTCCTGTCGTCATCAAACCCGTGATGAGTTCGTCGGGCAAAGGCCAGAGTGTTGCCAAAACAGCATCCGACATCCAAGCGAGCTGGGACTATGCCTGCGAAGGCATGCGCGGTGATCGACACAAAGTGATCGTCGAAGAGTTCATCCACTTTGAGTTCGAGATCACCCTGCTGACGATTCGCCAACGCAACGGAACAACGCTCTTTTGCCCGCCCATTGGCCACGTGCAAGAACGCGGCGACTACCAGTACAGCTGGCAACCCCAGGCCATGAAGCCATCGTACTTGCAGGCCGCAGAACACATGGCCGACTTGGTCACGACCGACCTTGGCGGCGCAGGCCTGTTTGGGGTTGAGTTTTTTGTCACCGCTGACGAGGTGATTTTCAGCGAGCTCAGCCCTCGCCCGCATGACACCGGCATGGTCACTTTGATCAGCCAAAACTTGAGTGAGTTCGATCTGCACGCCCGTGCCATTTTGGGCTTGCCCATTCCAAACATTGAAGCCACAGAAGGGGCCAGCGCGGTGGTGTTGGCCACCCAAACCGGCAGCTCACCCACGTACACGGGCGTGGCAGAGGCCATGGCGCAACCCGACACGGATGTTCGTATTTTTGGCAAACCCACAACACGCCCCTACCGACGCATGGCGGTGGCACTCGCCAAAGGCGCCAATGCGTTGGCCAGAGCGCGTGCAGCCGCGAAGCTGATCAGCGTGCAGACGCAGCCTTAAGTGCGTGCCACGGCTCGCTTGGTGGCCAACAACGCCAAGTTCTCTTTCACCGCTTCGCGCACGATGTCGTGAAGCTGCGAGGTCGATGCGTCATCAATTTTCGCGATCAGCGCCTCACGCATGCGCGGCTCCCAAAACTTGCTGATGTGTTGCGCAATGTCATCTTTGGCTTCTGCGCGGTTGGGCATGCTTTGAAAAAAGTCCCCAATGCGATTGGCCATGCCAACCAGGTTATGGATGTCCATGTTCGTCTACCCCATTATTTTTTGATTGAATCGCCGCTTTGACAAAGCGCTCAGGAAAACTATAGGCCACCAAACTGTGGCCTCGGACGTAGCCCGCGAGGGCGAGGTGATTGGCTTGCGCGACTTCAATCGCCAAGGCCGTCGGGGCAGAAACAGCAGCGAGCACGCCAGCCCCAAACACCAACGCCTTTTGCACCATCTCAAAACTCGCGCGGCTGGTGATGCACAAAAAACCAGTGCTGGGATCGACGTGGTGACGCACCAAATCGCCAATCAATTTATCCAAGGCGTTGTGACGGCCCACATCTTCGCGCACGCGCAAAATGCCGCCCGACACATCCGCCCAAGCCGCCGCATGGGTGGCCCCAGTCAGTTGTTGAAGCGGTTGCCAATCGCGCAACTGCGACGCTGCCTTGAGGATGGCCTGTGCCTCCACTTGGACCGCCTTCACAGGGACCAATGGACGATGCACTTGCGACAAGCTGTCCGTTCCGCACAGCCCACAGCCGGTTCGGCCAGCCAAGGTGCGGCGGCGCTCTTTCAAGCGCCATTCGCACGCTGCTGACACCGCAAGGTGAAGTTCAATGCCGAGTGCCACAGCACGCGACTCAACGCCAAACAGCTCTTGCGGTGAGGCCAACAAACCTTCGGTCAAACCAAAGCCCAAGGCAAAATCTTCTAGGTCCGACGGGCTGGCCATCATCACGGCATGTGAGATGCCATTGAAGACCAAGGCCACCGGCACTTCTTGGGCCACAAAGTCAGAACGCGTTTGCACCAATGCGGCGGGGAGGTCCGTCACGACGCATGGTGTCACACCAGCCGGTAACACCTCCACCGCCTTGGCCATCATTTGCCCAACACCTCGGCGTGTTGGGTTTCGGACTTCGGCAACAGGTCGATCTGGTTTTTGCTGAACTTGACGTAGCGCTTTTGCCAGTCCGAGGGTTGGCTCACCGCCACCACCTGAACCGCGGTCACTTTGTATTCAGGGCAATTGGTGGCCCAGTCCGAGCTGTCGGTGGTGATCACGTTGGCGCCCGATTCGGGGAAGTGGAAGGTGGTGTAGACCACGCCCGGCTGCATGCGCTCGCTCACTTCGGCACGCAGCACGGTGCGGCCCGCGCGGCTTTCAATGCCCACCCAGTCCTTGTTTTGAATGCCACGCTCTTGCGCATCGTGTGGGTGAATCTCCAACACGTCTTCGCTGTGCCATAGGTTGTTGGGGGTGCGACGGGTTTGGGCGCCCACGTTGTACTGCGACAAGATGCGACCGGTGGTCAACAGCAAGGGGAACTTCTGCGTCACCTTTTCATCGCTGGCGATGTATTGCGTGTTAAAGAACTTGCCTTTGCCTCGCACAAAATGGTCGATGTGCATGATCGGGGTGCCGGCCTCTTCGGTGTTTTCATTGCAAGGCCACTGCACGCTGCCCAGACGCTCGATCTTCTCGTAGCTCACGCCTTGGAAGCTCGGCGTCAAATCGGCAATCTCTTGCATGATTTGCTCAGGGTGGTCGTAGTGCATGGCATAGCCCAGCGCATTGGCGAACTTCAAGGTCACCTCCCAATCGGCAAAGCCTGCCATCGGCGGCATGGCTTGTCGCACGCGCGAGATGCGACGCTCTGCGTTGGTGAAGGTGCCGTCTTTTTCAAGGAATGAACTACCGGGCAAGAAGACGTGCGCGAACTTCGCGGTTTCGTTCAAGAAAATGTCTTGCACCACGATGCAGTCCATCGCCGACAAGGCCGACTCCACGTGCTGCGTGTCGGGGTCTGATTGCACGATGTCTTCGCCTTGGCAATACAAGCCTTTGAAGCTGCCATCCAAAGCCGCCTCAAACATATTGGGAATGCGCAGACCGGGCTCGGGGCTCAAGGTCACGCCCCATGCGTCTTCAAACAAAGTGCGCGTGGTGGTGTCTGAAATGTGGCGATAGCCCGGCAACTCGTGAGGGAAGCTGCCCATGTCGCAACTGCCCTGCACGTTGTTTTGTCCGCGCAAGGGGTTGATGCCCACGCCTTCACGCCCGACCATGCCGCAGGCCATGGCCAAGTTGGCGATGCCCAGCACCATGGTGGAGCCTTGGGCGTGCTCGGTCACGCCCAAGCCGTAGTAAATCGCCGAGTTCGGGCCGCTGGCGTACAAACGCGCGGCGGCACGCACCTCAGAAGCAGGCACGCCTGTGACAGCCTCAAAGGCTTCGGGTGAGTTCTCAGGCAAAGACACGAAATCGCACCAGGCGTGAAAGCTCGTGTCGTCGCAACGCTCTTTGACATACGCGTCGGCCATCAAGCCTTCTGTCGCCACCACGTGTGCCATGGCGGTGATCATGGCCACGTTGGTACCAGGCTTCAAGGCCAAGTGGTGATCGGCCTTGACGTGCACCGAATCCACCAAATCAATCTTGCGCGGGTCGATGACGATCAAGCGCGCGCCCTCGCGCAGTCGACGCTTCATGCGCGAAGCAAACACGGGGTGCGCATCGCTGGGGTTGGCACCAATGACCATGATGACATCGGCATATTTGACCGACTTGAAGGTTTGCGTGCCCGCCGAAGTCCCCAGCGTTTGGCCTAAGCCATAGCCGGTGGGCGAGTGGCAAACGCGCGCACAGGTGTCGACGTTGTTGGTGCCAAAGGCGGCACGCACCAGCTTTTGAACCAAATAGGTTTCTTCGTTGGTGCAACGCGACGACGTGATGCCGCCCACCGCGTCTTTGCCGTGCTCGGCTTGGATTTTTTGGATGCGTGTGGCGGCATAGGTCAGCGCCTCATCCCAGCTCACGATTTGCCAAGGATCGGTGATCTTGTCGCGAATCATGGGAGTGGTGATGCGGTCTTGGTGGGTGGTGTAGCCCCAAGCGAAACGGCCTTTCACACACGAATGGCCTTCGTTGGCTTTGCCATCTTTCCAAGGCACCATGCGCACCACCGTGTTGCCTTTCATCTCGGCCTTGAAGCCGCAGCCCACGCCGCAATAAGCGCAGGTGGTGATGAGGCTGTGCTCGGGCTGGCCCAACTCGATGACCGATTTTTCTTGCAAGGTGGCCGTCGGGCAAGCTTGCACACAAGCACCGCAAGACACGCAATCGCTCTCCATGAAGGGCTGGTCTTGACCAGGCGAGACACGGCTTTCGAAGCCGCGCCCAGAGATGGTCAAGGCAAACGTGCCTTGCGTTTCTTCACACGCACGCACACAGCGGTTGCACACAATGCATTTGCTAGCGTCGTAGGTGAAGTAGGGGTTGGATTCGTCTTTTTTAAGGTCGCAGTGGTGTGCGCCCGCATCGGCGCCCACACCGTAGCGCACATTGCGCAAGCCCACCACGCCCGCTTGGGTTTGCAACTCGCAATTGCCGTTGGCACTGCACGTCAAACAATCTAAGGGATGGTCGCTGATGTACAGCTCCATCACGCCTTTGCGCAGGTCTTGCAATTTGGCGGTTTGTGTATGCACCACCATGCCAGCTTCAGCAGGTGTGGTGCAAGACGCGGGCGTGCCTTTACGGCCATCAATTTCGACCAAGCAAAGGCGACAAGAACCGAAAGGCTCTAGGCTGTCTGTGGCACAGAGTTTGGGCACTTGAATGCCAGCATCCGCCGCCGCTCGCATGAGCGACGTGCCTTTGGGCACGGACACTGCAAAGCCGTCAATCGTCAGATCCACCAACACTTCAGACTCACGCGCTGGCGTGCCGTAATCAATTTCTTGCTTGGAATGGTTCAACATGATGTCTCCTTACGCCTTTTCAGCAGTAACCACTTCGAGTCCGAAGTCAGCGGGGTAATGGTTGAGCGCGGACAACACGGGGAAAGGTGTCATACCGCCCATGGCGCATAAGCTGCCGTGGACCATGGTGTTGCACAAATCACGCAACAGGTGCACTTGTTGTTCGTTGTTCGGCGTGTTGGTAATTCGGTCAATCACCTCCATGCCGCGTGTTGAGCCAATGCGGCACGGGGTGCATTTGCCGCAGCTCTCAAGCGCGCAAAATTCCATCGCGTAGCGCGCAAGTTTGGCCATGTCTGCCGTGTCATCGTGCACCACGATGCCACCATGTCCGACCACAGCGCCAACGGCGGCGTAGGCTTCGTAGTCGAGTGGCAGATCCCATTGCGATTCAGGCACATAAGCCCCCAAAGGCCCGCCCACTTGCACGGCCTTGATCGGGCGACCGCTTCGGCTGCCACCACCAAAATCGAACAACAGTTCACGCAGGGTGAGACCGAATGCTTTTTCCACCAAACCGCCGTGCTTGATATTGCCAGCGATTTGGAATGGCAGGGTGCCCTGTGAGCGACCCACGCCATAGTCGCGGTAGAAGCTGGCGCCTTTGGCCATGATCAAGGGCACAGAAGCCAGCGTGATGACGTTGTTGATGACGGTTGGCAAACCAAACAAACCCTCCAACGCAGGCAGCGGTGGCTTGGCACGCACCACGCCACGCTTGCCCTCAATGCTCTCGAGCATGGCGGTTTCTTCACCGCACACATAGGCACCGGCGGCTTTGCGCACTTCTAAATGAAAGGTCTTGCCACTGCCGCAAATGTTGTCCCCCAAGTACCCCGCGCTTGCGGCACGTTGAATTGCTTCACGCATGGTCGCAATGGCATGTGGGTATTCAGAGCGGATGTAGACATAGCCTTGGGTGGCTCCCACGGCAATGCCAGCGATGGCCATGCCCTCGATCAGCATGAAGGGGTCGCCCTCCATCGTCATGCGGTCCGAAAACGTACCCGAGTCGCCTTCGTCGGCATTGCACACAATGTATTTTTGTGGGCCTGCCGCCTGCAACACGGTGCGCCATTTGATGCCCGCAGGGAAGGCAGCACCGCCACGGCCGCGCAGCCCAGAGTCGGTCACCTCTTGAACGATGGCGGCGCCGTCCATCGACAAGGCACGCTTGAGCCCTGTCCAACCGGCGTGGGCTTCGTAATCGGTCAAAGACAGCGGCTCTGTGATACCCATGCGCGCAAAGGTCAAGCGCTCTTGCTTGGCGAGGTAGGGGATTTGCTCTGTGAGGCCATGGCACAGCGCATGCGCCTCGCCTTGCAACATGCCGCCATCCAACAAAGAGGCCACATCGTGCGACTGAACCGGCCCATAGGCCACACGGCCTCGCGAGGTCTGCACCTCGACCAGCGTTTCTAGCCAAAACAGGCCGCGAGAACTATTGCGCACGATCTGGATGGCCAAGCCACGCTTGGCGGCTTCTTTCTCCAACATCAACGCCACATCGTTGGCACCGACGGCCAACGCGGCACTGTCACCGGGAACAAAAACTTGGATGGCAGTCATCACGCGGCCTCCAACTGAGTTAAGAGGTGTGTCAACTGCTCGGCGCTGACGCGGGCATGCAAGGTGTCATCGACCTGAATCGCGGGCGACGAGGCACACAGGCCCAAGCAATACACAGGCTCCAAAGTCACGGCGCCACTCGATGTGGTTTGGTGCGATGCGCAACCCAGCGTTTTCTCGGCCAAGGCCAGCAAGGCATCAGCCCCACAGGCTTGGCAAGATTCAGCACGACAAATTTGCACCACATGCTTGCCGGGCGCCTTGCTTCTGAAGAAGTGGTAGTAGGTGATGACGCCGTGCACTTCAGCGCGCGACAAATTCAGACCTTTCGCAATCTGCCCCACTGAATCGGAAGGGATGAACCCGACCTTGTCTTGAATCGCATGGAGCAAGGGCAGCAAAGCCCCCTTCATGGATTGATGCGATTCAATCAGGGTTTGAATTGCGTCGTGCTGATCTGTTGTGTTGTGCATCTTGCGTCACCTCCTCTTAGCTTTTTTGTTGGATCAGTTGAAGAACTTACCCACGCTCAACGCTGTGCGGTAAACACCCCAAGCCAAGGGAATGCCTACAGCCGCCCATGCGAACCAAACCAATGCAGCTTTGTTTTTATGGAAAGCCGCATCACTGGCACCCACCTCTGTCGCAGCGGCACGCTCTTGCGCCAGTTGCTTTTCGTGTGCGAGCTCGTCTTTGGTCATGAAGTGTTTGTCGTCCACCGGCTTGATCAGCAAATTACAAATCAAGCCAATCACCAACATGCCCACCAAGATGTACATGGTTTGGTTGTAGACCTGTTCGCGTGGCAGTCCCAAACCGAGTTGGTAGTCACGCATGTAGTTCACCACCACGGGGCCCAAGATACCGGCAGTGGCCCAAGCAGTCAGCAAACGGCCATGGATCGCGCCCACCATTTGCGTGCCAAACAAGTCCGCCAAGTAAGCGGGAACGGTCGCAAAGCCACCGCCGTACATGCTCAAAATCACGCAGAACGCGGAGACGAACAGCATCTTGCTACCGGCACCTGCGCTGGCAGGAATGCTGGCGTACAAAAGACCGCCCAACACGAAGAACACGATGTAGGTCATCTTGCGACCCAGCTTGTCAGAGAAGCTGGCCCAGACAAATCGGCCACCGATGTTGAACAAACTCAACAGCGCCGTAAAACCCGCAGCGACGCCCGCAATAGCGGTCAGCTGGGCTTTGTCCAAATCGCCGAATTTCGTATCGATGCCGATCAAGCCGCCACCGAACACTTCTTGCAACATCGGGCTGGACATGCCAATCACGCCGATGCCGGCAGACACGTTCATACACAGCACCATCCATACCAACCAGAACTGAGGAATGCCCCAAACTTTGTTGACGTGCACATGCCCATGCGTGATCATGGCGTTTGCACCTTGGGCGACGGGCGGTGTCCAACCACGCGGTGTCCAGCCAGTGGCGGGCACGCGGTATGACAAAGCGCCACCCATCATGAAGACGAAATAAACACACGCCATCACGATGAAGGTTTGCATCACGCCCACGTCGGTATCTGTGGCAAAAATTTTCATCAATTCAGCCGCCATGGGCGAACCAATCATGGCACCCCCACCAAAGCCCATGATGGCCATGCCCGTCGCCATGCCGCGTCGGTCTGGGAACCACTTGATCAAAGTACTGACGGGCGAGATGTAACCCAGCCCCAGCCCAATACCGCCAATCACGCCCGAGCCCAGCAACATCATCCAAAACTGATGAAGGTGCACGCCGAGCGCAGAAATCAACATACCGCCGCACCAGCAAAAGGCGCTGACCACACCCGCTTTGCGCGGACCGGCACGCTCCAACCAGCCACCCCACAGCGCCGCAGAGGAGCCCAGCAAAACAAAGAACAAGGTGTACATCCACCCGAGGGTAGAAATTTTCCAGTCACAAGAGGTGATGAACAACTCTTGGAAGAACCCAATTTCGGGACCGCATTTGATCGCCTCTTTGATGCCCAAGGCTTTGGACAATGGCAACCAAAAAACGGAAAAACCGTAAGCCATGCCAATGCACAGGTGAATCGCCAATGCGGCTGGGGGCACCAGCCAGCGGTTAAAACCCGGATGCGCAATGATGCGTTGCTTGGACAAAAAGCTGCCATGCGTCTGCGCGTGTTCTTCATGAACGTTGGTCGTCATGCCGTCTCCTTCTTAGTTATAGGTGTGCCCCAGAATCAGTCCATTGCATATGTGTCTCACAGCACAAACCAAAGTTCTAGGTGTACTGATTATTGATACTCACCACAGCAAATCGTACACGTAGAAACCCTGATTTGAATTTCGCTTAATATGCTGCCATACACATATTCAAATCCAATTGAATGCATAAAGTTTCGATCAAGCCGCAATGGACCATCAGCTATGCCGAGGGGCAGAACCTGTCGCACCGCTTGCTGGAGTTGCTGGCAGATGTGCAGGAACATGGCAGCCTGTTGGGCTCATGCAAGATCACCGGCGGCTCCTACCGACACGCATGGAACTTGATTCGACAGGGTGAAGCACAGTTAGGCATGCCGCTTTTGAACATGGCGCGTGGCAAGGGCTCGTCATTGACGCCAGTGGCTGAAAAAATTGTCTGGTCAGGACGGCGCATTTCGGCACGCTTGACACCCATGCTTGAGACGCTCGCCTCGGAGCTCGAAGGTGAGCTGAGCCAAGTGATGTCGGCGGGCAAAGACAGCTTCAAAGTGCATGTCAGTCACGGCTTTGCTGTTGAAAAGCTGATCGAAGCCTTGGCCGCCAACGGCAGCCACATCGAACGCAAATACATGGGCAGCCAAGAGTCCGTTGCCTCTTTGCACGAAGGCCATTGCGAACTTGCGGGGTTTCATATTCCCCAAGGCGAGTTCGAGGCATTGGCCTTTGCACACTACGTCCAATGGCTGAACCCCAAAAAGAGCCGCCTGATTCATGTGGCCACCCGCCGACAAGGCTTGATGGTGGCAGCGGGCAACCCTTTGAAGATTGACAGCATCGCCGATTTGACAAAACCAGGGGTTCGTTTCATCAACCGACAACCCAGCTCGGGAACCCACTTTTTGCTGGACTGCTTTTTGAAAAAAGCAAAAATTGACCCCGCCAAAATCAGCGGCTTCAACCAAAGCGAATTTACCCATGCCGCCATCGCGGCGTATGTCGCCAGTGGCATGGCCGACGTCGGCCTTGGTGTGGAGACACCCTCTCGACGCTTCAAACTGGATTTCGTGCCTTTGGCGACCGAGCGCTACTTTCTCTTGTGCAACAAAGACGACCTGCTCTCACCTCATCTTCAAGCCGTGCTTCGCGTGCTGAATGACCCCGCATTTCAAAAATCAGTCAACGACCTCCCCGGCTATTGCGCAGATCACTGCGGGCAAGTCCAAACACTGAAAGAAGCATTTCCATCCTCGCTCGTGACCCCACGCAAATGACACATGTCCCCGAAGAGGGAATGCCTGAGGCATCCCAAAATCTACTGCTTCAAATGACAGCAAGAAGCAACGTGGCCCCCAAGAGGCTGGTCGCACCCGGCCCCACCGAGGCACAACTCAAGCTGCTGTTCATGGCCGCCGCCCAAGCGCCAGACCACGGGCGAATTCAGCCTTGGCGCTTCATCAACGTGCCCGAAAACAAACGCGCTGAATTAGGTCACGCCTTCGTGCAAGCTTTAACGCACAGAGATCCCCATGCGGGCCAAGAACACATCGACTCGGCCTATGAAAAAGCATTTCGCGCGCCTTGTCTGATGTTGGCGGTATTGAGCGCCTTACCCAGCGAGCCACAGGTGCCCACCAGTGAGCGACTCATTTCACTCGGGTGCGCCATTCAAAACATGCTGCTGATGGCGCAGACCTTGGAGCTGGGCAGCGGCATCACCAGCGGCCAAGCCATGAATGCGCCCAGTCTGCGTGACTTGTTTGCCCTGCCTGTGCACGAAGAAGGCATTTGCTTTGTGAACTTTGGCACCGTCGCAGCGCACAAGCCCGCTCGCCCCCGGACGCCAACACCGACTTTTGTCACAAGTCTTTGAAATGTCATAGCTAGCGGGTTAAGAAATCAAAGCCATCCGCGCTCAACAAACTCAAGAATGTTGTAGCGACGGGCCTCCAGCGCATTGGCACAAATCGCATGAATTATTTTCGACACACCCTCAGCATATGGCGCAGAGCCAAAGACCTTTGTTTGGATTGAAATACTACTCAAACCATCCTCAATCACCACACCGTGATAGGCATGTCTAGATAGATACTCGGAGGGTATGGACAAGATATCTTTTTGTTGAGCGATATCTCTGACGGACACAATTTGCGCCGCATCCAAGCCAAGAGAATGTGCCAAGTTAACCGCTGTTCCTGGTACAGATGATTTGTCTGCTTGATGCGATTCAGTGAGTTGAATTTTGTAATCTTTGAAATGGTGACCACCTTGGGCCAATAACGCCATAAATTTGAGCATCAAGATGTTGGTGTTGGGACAAAGCACAACGGGGAAACCAACTTCACGCATCAAAAGTTCAGATCCAGTTGCCAGCTCCATGAGCGTCGATTGCGTTTGCTCACAATAATGCAAAACAGCTTCAAGCTCACGACCTGACCCCGCATGCACCACAACAGATCGTGCTTCGGGTGTTGTAGCACCAGACCAAGCGACCACACGTAGAGACAAATTTCTTTGTAGAGATCCTAAAAGTTCATTTGCTAATTTCCCAGAACCCACAACAACCACTTGCACATCCAGCTCCTTATCACATCGAATTTCGTCTAAGCGCCAAGCTCACACCCCTTTGTTGCGCATCCAATCCGCGGTTTGAAAAAAGCTGTTTTTCAAACGCTCACGCAAACCTTCTGGCACATTCGTTTCTCCCATGGCTTGGTCCATGCAGGCCACCCACTGGTCGCGCTCTTTGATGCCGATGGCAAATGGCATGTGGCGCATGCGCAGGCGAGGATGGCCATGCTGTTCCACATAATGGTTCGGGCCGCCCAGCCAGCCGCACAAGAACATGAACAAGCGTTCACGCGCGTTGGCCAAATCAGGACCGTGGGCAGCGCGCAGCGCGAGGTAATGCGGCTCTAAGTCCATCAAGTCGTAAAAACGCTCGGTCAAGGCGCGCACACGGTCTTCACCACCGATCCAAGCGAAGGGGGTGTCAAAGGGCGATTTTTCTTCAATTTGCATGGTTTCAATTGTTCTCGTTCAGGGAGTTATTGCGTGGCTTGTCGCAAGGTTTGCACCACGGGGCGACGCAACACATCGCGCAAGCCCCACCAACCCGCCGCCAGCGCCAGTGCGGCCCCCGCCAGTGTTCCGATCAACGGCACCCATAGGCTGGCGGTCCATTCAAACTCAAACGCAAAGTGGGCCAAGCCCCAGCCCATGGCCATGGCCACGCTGGTGGCCAGCAAGCCGGCCAAAGCACCCACGCCCGCCAACTCCGCGCGCTGCACATTCGCCAGCAACTGGTTGGATGCGCCCAAGGCACGCAGCACGGCGTATTCGCGCGCCCGTTCCTCACGCGTGGCGGTGACGGCGGCAAACAACACCACCAAGCCTGCGGCCAAGGTGAACAAGAACAAGAACTCCACAGCGCTCACCACTTGGTCAAGCACGCTTTGCACTTGGTTCAAGGTGGCCCCCATGTCCACGCTGGTGACATTGGGGAAACGCTGAACGAGTTGGTTGTCAAAGCTGGCACCCGTCACACGCGGGGGCGCACGAAACGCAGCGATGTAGGTCATGGGCACATAGGCGTTGGTGCCGAGCGGCAGGTGACTGACGGGGTACATGACAAAGAAGTTGGCACGCATGGATGTCCAATCCACGCGCCGCACCGAGGTGATGCGCGCTTCGTGCAAGACACCCGCCATGTCAAAGCGCAGGCTGTCGCCGAGTTGGAGCTTCAAGGTTTTGGCTAGGCCTTCTTCAATGCTCAACGCGTCGGCTTCTTCGGCTTGCCAAGCCCCCGCGACCACGCTGTTGTGCGCGGGTGCTGTGGCGTTGAACGAGACGTTGAATTCGCGGTCCACCAAACGCTGGGCGCGTTCTTCGGTGTAGCTGTCGGGGGTGACTGTGGTGCCATTCACGGCCACCAAACGCGCACGCAGCATGGGGTACCAGTCAAACTTTTTCACACCGGCTTCACGCAGCGTTTGCAAAAACGGCTCAGCTTGCGTGGGCTGGATGTTGATGACAAAACGGTTGGGTGCGTCCACTGGCGTGGCGTTGCGCCAACTGCTGATGAGGTCGGTGCGCAGCAACACCAACAGCGCCAAGGCCAACAAACCCACCGCCAGCGCACTGACCTGCACCACGGCATACATGGGACGGGCACTGATTTGCCGCGTCGCCAGCATCAGCCAAGGGGGCGCCGCGCCTTCCACCACGCAGCGGCGCAACACGACCACCGCCAACCAAGCCATACCGGCAAACAACAGCACTGCGCCCGCAAAACCACCCACCACCATGAGACCGAGCTTCACGTCACGGCTGACCGCAACCAGCAGCACCGAAAAGCCAGTCAGGCCCAAGGCCCAGACATTGCGCGTGGTGGGTTTGAGCGCCCCCACATCACGGCGCATCACCCGCAAGGCAGGCACGCTGGCCAGTTGCAGCACGGGGGGCAAACCAAACGCAAGCAACAAAGTCAAACCGGTGCCAAAGCCATAGACCAGCGGCCAGCCACTGGGCGCGGGCAAGGCGCTGTCGACCAAGCCCTTGAGCAAGTGCACGAACAACCCATGCACGGCATAGCCCAAGGCCAAGCCCACGAGGCTGGCAAACGCACCAACCCAAACAAACTCTGCGGTGTAGGCCAAGGCAATGTGGCGCTGGCTCAGGCCCAAGACGCGCAGCATGGCGCAATCGTCCAAATGTTTGGCGGCAAACACACGCGCAGCCAAGGCCACGGCAACCGCGCTGAGCAAGGCGGCCAGCAAAGCCACGAGGTTCAAAAACTTGGCCGCGCGGTCCAAGGTTTGACGCATCTCAGGGCGACCGGTTTCGAGCGACTCCAAACGCACGCCGCGCACCTCGGGCTTTTTACTCTCCAAGTCGGCCCATTCTGCAAAATTTTTCACTGCGGCGTCGGGTCCCACCACGGCGTAGCGCCAAGTCACGCGGCTGGCGGGTTGAATCAGCCCTGTGGCCTCAAGGTCCGCGCTGTTGACCATCACGCGCGGTGCGAAGCTCATGAAGCCCGCGCCCCGGTCAGGCTCTTGCACCAGCACGCGGCTGATGCGCAAGCGGCTGTTGCCCAACATCAAGGTATCGCCCACATCGAGGCCCAAGGCTTCTAAGCCGCTGGGCTCTACCCAAGCTTCGCCACGCACAGGAATGTGGGTGGGCTTTTCTAGGGAAGCCTGCCTGTCAACGCTTGGCCCCAGTTGTGCCTGCTGCAAGCTGCTGGCCACTTGGAGTTCACCACGCAGCGGATAGCCCGCCTCGACGCCTTTGAGCGCCACCAAGCGGCTGTTGCCCTCAGTGCCGTTTTGGGCTCTGCCGCGTGCCATGGTGGGAAAGCTCAAGGTGGTCACGCCTTGCAAACCTGCGGCTTGGGCGCGTTGCAGGAGCTGTGGCGGGGTGGCTTGGTCGCTCACCACCACGGCGTCGCCCCCCAAGAGCTGGCGGGCATCGCGCTGCAAACCGCCATTCAAGCGGTCAGCCAAAAAACTGACCGAGCTGAGTGCCGCCACCCCCAAAGTGACGGCAACCACCAACAAACGCAGCTCGCCGGCGCGGGCATCCCGCCACAGCGTGCGCCAAGCCAAGGTCCACCACGTCACACCAGTGGGTGTCATGTTTCTTTCGAAATTTTGATGCTGGGGAATTTGGACGAAAAGTCTTTGGCCTGGGCCGCAATCTTGACCGCCACTTGGCGTGCCACCGCTTTGTAGATGCCCGCCACATCGCCCTCAGGGTCGGCCACCACGGTGGGTTTACCACTGTCGGCTTGCAGGCGAATTTGCATGTTCAGTGGCAGCGCGCCAAGGTAGTCCATGTCGTATTGGGCCGCCATTTTTTTGCCACCATCGGCACCAAAGATGTGTTCGATGTGGCCGCAGTTCGTGCAAACATGCACGGCCATGTTTTCGACCACGCCGAGAATGGGAACGCCCACTTTTTCAAACATCTTGATGCCCTTTTTGGCATCCAGCAACGCAATGTCTTGCGGGGTGGTGACGATCACCGCGCCCGTCATCGGCACGCGCTGGCTCAGCGTGAGCTGGATGTCGCCCGTGCCGGGCGGCATGTCAACAATCAAATAGTCCAAATCTTTCCAATTCGTTTGGCGCAGCAACTGTTCCAGCGCTTGGGTGGCCATGGGGCCGCGCCAAATCATGGCCTCGTCTGGGTCCACCAAAAAGCCGATGGACATGACTTGCACGCCGTAGTTCTCCATGGGTGCCATGGTTTTGCCGTCTTCACTCTCGGGGCGGCCTGCAATACCCATCATCATGGGCTGGCTGGGGCCGTAAATGTCGGCATCCAACAAACCCACACTGGCGCCTTCGGCGGCCAACGCCAAAGCCAAGTTGGCAGCGGTGGTGCTTTTACCCACACCGCCCTTGCCAGAGGCCACGGCGATGATGTTTTTGACTTGCGGCAACAAAGCCACACCACGCTGCGCGGCGTGGGCCACGATGTGCATGGTGATGTTGGCCGACACGTTGTCCACCCCCGGCACGCCCTTGGCGGCAGCCACCAAAGCTTGACGAAACGCCGGGATTTGGCTCTTGGCGGGGTAGCCCAGCACCACATCAAACGACACATCGCCGCCTTGAATTTTCAGATTCTTCAGCACTTTGGTGGTGACAAAGTCTTTGCCGGTGTTGGGATCAATGACCGTTTGCAGGGCGGCGGTCAGTGCTAGTTCGTTCAGGGCCATGGGGAATTTCTCTCGGTAGGAATGCGCGCCAAGTCTAGCGAACTAAAATTGGCGCCTTCGCCCAAAGGTCTTGTTCACAAATGTCCCAGCGCCAGCTTTTCGTAACCACCGCCCTGCCCTACGCCAACGGCAACTTTCACATCGGCCACATCATGGAGTACATCCAGGCCGACATCTGGGTGCGTTTCCAGCGCATGCAGGGCCACCAGGTCGATTTCGTGGGCGCAGACGACACCCATGGCGCACCCATCATGATTGCCGCTGAGAAGGCGGGCCTCACCCCGCAGCAGTTCGTGGCCAACATCGCCGCAGGCCGCAAGCCGTATTTGGACGGCTTTCACATCCAGTTTGACAACTGGCACAGCACCGACGCGCCAGAGAACCACGCGCTGGCCCAGCAGATTTACCGCGACTTGCGCGACATCCCCGAATTAGAAGGCGGCTCGCTGATTGAGCGCCGCACAATTGAGCAGTTCTTCGACCCCGAGAAGAACATGTTTTTGCCCGACCGCTTCATCAAAGGCGAGTGCCCCAAATGCCACGCAAAAGACCAATACGGCGATAACTGCGAGGTGTGCGGCGCGGTCTATGCACCCACCGACCTGATCAACCCGTTCTCAGCCTTGTCGGGTGCCAAGCCTGAGCTGAAAAGCTCGGAGCACTTCTTCTTCAAGCTGTCCGACCCGCGCTGCGTGGCGTTCTTGGAAAAGTGGACGCAAGACGGCAAGTTGCAACCCGAAGTGGCCAACAAGGTCAAAGAGTGGTTCAGCGTGCGCACCAACCCCGATGGCACGACCAGCGAAGGCTTGGGTGATTGGGACATTTCGCGCGACGCGCCTTACTTTGGCATTGAAATTCCTGACACAGCCATTGATGGGGCACCGGCCAAATACTTTTATGTATGGCTCGATGCACCCGTGGGCTACTTGGCCTCGCTGAAAAACTTGCTCGACAAACGTGGCGAAAGTTACGACGCCTACATGGCCAACGACAAGTTGGAGCAATACCATTTCATCGGCAAAGACATCGTCACTTTCCACACCCTGTTCTGGCCCGCCATGCTGCATTTCAGCGGTCGCAAAACGCCCAACAATGTGTTTGTGCACGGCTTCCTCACCGTCAACAACGGCGAGAAGATGAGCAAGAGCCGCGGCACGGGCTTGGACCCGCTCAAATATTTGGGACTTGGCATGAACCCCGAGTGGCTGCGTTACTACTTGGCCACCAAACTCAACAACCGCAACGAAGACGTGGACTTCAACGCCGAAGACTTCATGCTGCGCGTGAACAGCGATTTGATTGGCAAGTTCGTCAACATTGCCTCACGCGCCGCGGGCTTCTTGACCAAGCGCTTCGACGGCCAACTGACCCAAAGCTTTGGCGAACAAGGCACCGCGTTGCTAGGCGACATTCACGCCGCCAAAGGCAGCGTCGCTCAAGCCTATGACGCACGCGAGTACGGCAAAGCCACCCGAGAAATCATGTTGCTTGCGGACAAGGTCAACGCCTACGTGGACCAACACAAACCTTGGGACTTGGCCAAAGACGCCGCCAACAAC
The DNA here is from genome assembly GCA_947373245.1 of Comamonadaceae bacterium. Lineage (GTDB taxonomy): Bacteria > Pseudomonadota > Gammaproteobacteria > Burkholderiales > Burkholderiaceae_C > Limnohabitans. Next base: position 30,054 of record CANBWY010000009.1, on the reverse strand, counting down.
GAAGCCCTGCACCAAGTCTGCTCGTTGCTCATCAACGCCTTCGCCGAACTCAGCCGTTACTTGGCCCCCGTGCTGCCTTCGCTCGCGCAGGCGGTCGAAACCTTCACAGGCACCTCCATGCAAAACTGGCACGCCACAGGCTACGTGGCGACCATTCAACCCTACCAACACCTCATGCAACGCGTCACCCCCGAACAACTCGAAGCCTTGTTTGAACCACCTGCCGTGGTGGAAGAAAAAGTCACCCCAGGCGGCGAAGACATCGCGCCCACCATCAGCATTGACGACTTTGCCAAGGTGGATTTGCGCATTGCCGAAATCGTCAACTGCGAAGCAGTAGAAGGCTCGGTCAAACTGCTTCGCCTCACACTTGATGTGGGCGAAGGCAAAACGCGCAACGTGTTCTCAGGCGTGGCCAGCATGTACAAACCCGAAGACTTGGTGGGCAAGCTCACCGTCATGGTGGCCAACTTGGCGCCGCGCAAGATGAAGTTTGGCGTGAGTGAAGGCATGGTGCTCGCCGCCAGCCACGCGGACGACAAGACCGATGCTGGCATCTATGTGCTGCACCCTTGGCCCGGCGCAAAACCCGGTATGCGTATTCATTAATTGGGTTCTGACCCCAATTCATCATGTTCACACCCAAACTACGCGACGCACTCAAAGGCTACACGCGCCAACGTTTTTACCAAGACGTGGGCGCGGGCATCACGGTGGGTGTGGTGGCGTTGCCACTGGCCATGGCGTTTGCCATTGCGTCGGGCCTCAAGCCAGAAGCAGGTTTGTTCACCGCCATCATTGCGGGGTTTTTGATCTCTGCCTTGGGCGGCAGCCGCGTACAAATTGGCGGGCCAGCGGGGGCGTTCATCGTCATCGTCTACGGCATTTTGGAGCGCTACGGTTTGGCCAACCTCATCATCGCCACGGCTATGTCGGGCGTGATCTTGTTTGTCATGGGTTTGCTGCGTTTGGGCACACTGATTCGCTTCATCCCTGTGGCGGTGGTGATTGGTTTCACCAACGGCATTGCAGTGCTCATCATGGTGTCGCAGCTCAAAGACTTTTTGGGCCTGCAGGTCAAAACCATGCCGGCCGACTTCTTCGGCATCTTGCACACCTTGGGCGACCACATGGGCACGCTCAACGGCACTGCGTTGGGCTTGGCCTTGCTGTGTTTGGCCGTGCTGGCGTTTTGGCAATTGGGGCTGCCCCGCCTCGGTCAAGCCATGCCCACCACGAAACGCTTTGCCTCCATTCCCGGCTCTATCGTGGTACTCATCGGTGCCACCGTCGCCAGCCGCATGATGGGCTTGGAGGTGGAAACTATCGCGTCGCGCTTTGGCAGCATCCCCAGCAGCTTGCCCGCGTTTGCGTGGCCTGATTTCAGCTGGGAAACGGCCAAGTTCTTGTTCATCCCTGCCACCACCTTGGCTTTGCTGGGTTCGATTGAGTCGCTCTTGTGTGCCCGTATCGCCGACCAAATGATGGCCGACGGCCCCTATGGCGACCGCCACGATGCCAACCAAGAGTTGATGGCCCAAGGCATTGCCAACCTGATCACGCCCTTTTTTGGCGGCATGCCCGCCACCGGCACGATTGCCCGCACCGTGACCAATGTGAAAAATGGGGGCAACAGCCCCGTTGCGGGCATGGTGCATGCGTTCACGTTGTTCATCGTCATGCTCGTGGCCGCTCCGCTGGCGGGCGATGTACCGCTGGCAGCGCTCTCGGCCATTTTGATGTTCGTCGCGTGGAACATGGGCGAGTGGCGCGAGTTTGTGCACTTACGCCAATTCCGCATGACGTATCGCATCACGCTGCTGCTGGTGTTTTTCCTGACCGTCATCGTCGACTTGACTGTGGCAGTGGAAGTGGGCTTGATCGCCGCTTGCCTGACCTTCATCTACCGCATCTCTAGTTTGACCCGCACCGAGCAGGTCATGGCTGACAGCCACCCCGAGTTGGCTGGTCACGAAGCCCGTGTGCAAGCGCACCGGCTCTACGGCGCCTTGTTTTTTGGCGCGGTCAAGCTGATCGAAGCCATTGAAGAACACTTGCCCACCCAAGCCGTGGTGCTGGACTTGAAGAACGTGATTTACGTCGACAGCTCAGGCGCTGACGCGCTACTGGCGCTGGTTCGCACCTGTCGCAAAAAACAAATCCGCTTGATCGTGTGTGGCTTGGTCCACCAGCCGCTGGACATGGCACAACGCAGCGGCCTACTCAACGCCTTGCCGGATACTGACTTGGTGCCCAATTTGAGCCATGGCTTGGCCATGGCCCTCGGTCGTTAAAATCTTTGCAGTCTTTTAAGAAATCCTATTAGGAATCCACCATGTCGATTTTTCAACGCGACCACTACACCTCCGAAGCCACCCAGTTCATCGAGTCGCTCAAGGCCAACAAGCCCACGCTCGAAAAAGAACAACGCGATGGCCGCGCTTTGCTGTGGGACAAGCAAGTGAACCGCGAAATCCAGCAAGACATTCAAGCGGGCAGCGTGGCGCAAAAGCCCTACGTGTACCAAACGAACGCCTAACGCCAACGTGCATCCTGCTGACATCCCCTTGCCTGACCACGAGGCCTTGATCGCCTCCGCCATGCCCGAGGTGGTTGACCATGTGGCCGTGGCCCGCCTGTATGGCGAACCGCTGTTCGCCATGCCGCAGGATTTGTACATCCCGCCTGATGCGCTCGAAGTTTTCCTCGAGGCCTTCCAAGGCCCGCTGGACTTGCTGCTGTACCTCATCCGCAAGCAAAACTTCAACATCCTCGACATCCCCATGGCCGCGCTCACGCGCCAGTACCTGAGCTATGTGGACGAGATTCGCAGCCGCAACTTGGAGCTTGCCGCTGAATACCTGCTGATGGCCGCCATGCTGATTGAAATCAAATCACGCATGCTGCTGCCGCCTAAAAAAGTGGCCGAGGGCCAAGAGCCAGAAGACCCGCGTGCCGAGCTGGTACGCCGCTTGCTCGAATACGAGCAAATGAAGCTGGCCGCCGCCAAGCTCAACGAAGTGCCTCAGTTTGGCCGCGACTTTTTGCGCGCCCAGGTGTTCATCGAACAATCCTTGCAACCGCGCTTCCCCGATGTGCATGTGGTGGAGTTGCAGCAAGCCTGGGCCGATATTTTGAAGCGCGCCAAGCTGATTCAACACCACAAAATTTCGCGCGAAGAATTGTCGGTGCGTGAGCACATGAGCATCGTGCTGCGCAGACTGCAAGGCCAGCGCTTTGTGGAATTTGAAAAACTGTTCGAAGCCGAGCAAGGCGTGCCCGTGCTGGTGGTGACCTTCATCGCCCTGCTTGAGCTGGCCAAAGAAACGCTGATCGAAATCACGCAGGCCGAGGCCTTCGCGCCGATTTACGTGCGCCTCGCATACACACCCACGTAAACTCAAAGCCTTCTCGGCAACACAGGACTGGCATTGCGCCACACACGTTCTATGAGCAACACCCACGCTTCGCCCTACGGCACTTTGCCACCCGCTTCACCCGTCGCAGCGCGCAAGCCCATCAGCTTGCCGCGTTTGAATGAACTGCGCGAGCGGGGTGAAAAAATCACCATGCTCACCGCCTACGACGCCACCTTTGCGGCGGTGGCCGACGCCGCTGGCGTGGAATGCATTTTGGTGGGCGACTCGCTGGGCATGGTCTGCCAAGGCCTCTCCAGCACCGTGGGCGTGACCCTAGAGACCATGCGCTACCACGTCGAAAGCGTGGCCCGTGGCATTCGCCGCGTGCAGGGCACGGCGTGGATTGTGGGTGACTTGCCCTTTGGCAGTTACCAAGAGTCCAAAGAGCAAGCCCTACGCCACGCAACGGTTTTGATGCAAGCGGGTGCTCACATGGTGAAGCTCGAAGGCGGTGGTTGGACCACCGAGACGGTGCACTTTTTGGTCGAACGCGGCATTCCCGTGTGCGCACATCTGGGCCTCACCCCCCAAACCGTCCATGCCTTGGGCGGCTACCGTGTGCAAGGCCGAGGCGACTCGGCCACCAAGCTGCGCCACGAGGCCTTGGCCCTGCAAGACGCAGGCGCATCCATGGTGGTACTGGAAATGGTGCCCAAGCCACTGTCCACCTCCCTCACGTTAGAGCTGCCCACCTGCCACACCATCGGCATAGGCGCGGGCAACGGCACCGCTGGCCAAGTGCTGGTGATGCACGACATGCTGGGCGTCAACCTCGGCAAGAACCCAAAATTCGTACGCAACTTCATGGAAGGCCAAACCAGCGTGCAAGCCGCCATGAGCGCTTATGTGGCCGCCGTAAAGGATGGCACTTTCCCCGACAACGCCAAACACGCTTGGGCTTAATCGTCCAGCACTTCTCGTTTCATGCAAATCGTTCACACCCTCGCGGACCTGCGCCGCGCTTTAAAGCCGGCCGCGCTGCGCGCCTTTGTGCCCACCATGGGCAACTTGCACCAAGGCCACTTAGAGCTGATGCAAATGGCCCGCCAGCACGTAGATGCGCGTGTGGGACAGGGTGGCCTGACCGTGGCCAGCATCTTCGTCAACCGCCTGCAATTTGGACCCCACGAAGACTTTGACACCTACCCCCGAACGCTGGAAAACGACTGCGCGCTGTTGGCAGCCAATGGCTGCGACGTGGTGTTTGCCCCCAGCGAAAAAGACCTCTATCCCGAGCCTCAAGTGTTCAAGGTCCACCCACCGGCAGAGTTGGCCGATATCTTGGAAGGCGCGTTCCGCCCCGGTTTCTTTGTGGGCGTGAGCACTGTGGTGCACAAACTCTTCAACATCGTGCAACCCGACATCGCCGTGTTTGGCAAGAAGGACTACCAACAGCTCATGGTCATTCGCCGCATGGTGCAGCAAATGGCGCTGCCCATCGAGGTCATCGGGGGCGAAACCCGCCGCGCTGACGACGGTTTGGCACTCAGCTCACGCAACGGCTACCTGAGTGCTGATGAACGCGCCGAAGCCGTGCAACTGTCTACGGCTTTGAAAGGCTTGGCTGCTGCGGCCCGTGCGGACAATGCCGCTGGCCAGCTGGATGTGTCGGCTGCCGAAGCCGCTGCGATGGATGCCCTGCGCCAACGCGGTTGGGCACCGGACTACATTACGCTGCGCCGCCAGCATGACTTGTCACCCGTGAGCGGCCCATGCGCCGAGCCGCTGGTGGTGTTGGGGGCGGCAAAGTTGGGGAAGACGCGGTTGATTGATAACTTGGAGGTTTGAGCTGCGCGCAGCCCAAAAAAGCTACTCGCCTTTAGCCCCACGCCCCATCAGCACAGCCACGGCTTGTGCAGGTGTCATTTGTCCATCCAGCAATGCAACAACAGCCTGCGCAATCGGCATGTCCACGCCCAAGTGCTGCGCGCGCTGCACCACGGTGCGGGCGCTGTACACGCCTTCGGCGACATGGCCGAGTGAGTCGACCGCTTGCTGAAGCGACATACCTTGGGCCAAGGCGAGGCCGACTTGGCGGTTGCGGCTCAAGTCGCCGGTGGCAGTCAGCACCAAATCACCCAAGCCCGACAGGCCCATGAAGGTTTCTGCTTTCGCGCCCAAGGCAACGCCCAAACGGGTCATCTCGGCGAGACCGCGGGTGATCAGCGCGGCGCGTGCGTTGAGGCCCAGTTGCAAGCCATCGCACAAACCGGTGGCGATGGCGAGCACGTTTTTCACTGCGCCGCCCACTTCCACGCCCACGATGTCGTCGTTCGCGTACACGCGCAGGCTTTGGTTGTGAAACACGTTGACCATGGCATCACGCGCCGCAGCGTCGTCGCTGGCGGCGACCAAGGCGGTAGGCATGCCGCGCGCCACTTCTTGCGCAAAGCTGGGACCGCTTAAGGCGCCACCGCGCAAAGCAGGCGCCACTTGGGCGCGAATTTCATGGGCCATACAACCCACGCCAGCTTGTGAAGTTGGGTGTGCCGGGTTTTGCGCAGCTTCAAAGCCTTTGCACAGCCAAGCCACAGGCACCCGGTCACCCAAGATAGGGGCGAGTTGCGTGAGCATGCCGCGCAAGCTGCTCATCGGTGAACCGATGACGACCAAATCTTGCTCAGCCAGCCAAGCCCCTAGCGGGGCCGAAGACACGTGCACACCGGCGGTGAAGGGCTGCTCAGGCAAGTAGCGCATGTTCACACGTGCGGCTTGCATGGCGTGGGCTTGGGGCTCATCGCGCGCCCACAGCGTCACCGTGTGGTTGGCGCCAGCATGGATGGCCAGCGCCGTGCCCCACGCGCCTGCGCCTAAAACAGCAATCTTCATGGCAGCGGCATTAGCCTTGGTTTATTGCGCCGCGGCTTGTTGCTGCTCGTACATGGCTTGGAAGTTGATTTCTGCCAAATGCACAGGCGGGAAGCCGGCGCGCTGAATCATGTCCGCCACGTTGCCACGCAAGTAGGGATAAATAATTTGTGGGCAAGCGATGCCGATGACGGGGCCCATTTGGTCTTCCGGCAAGTTGCGGGCTTCAAAGATGCCGGCTTGCTTGGCTTCGACCAAGAACACCACTTTGTCTTCGATCTTGGTGGTCACGGTGGCTGTGACGGTCACTTCGACGATGCCGTCCGCAATTTGTTCCATGCCCACGCCCAGCTGGATGTCCACCGAAGGTTGCTCGGTGCTGGTCAGAATGGCGGGCGAGTTGGGTTGTTCCAAAGACAAGTCTTTCAGATAGACGCGTTGAATTTGGAACACGGGAGTGGCTTGTTCTTCTGACATGGTTTATTCCTAAAACAAAAAAATACCCACCTCGGTCATACCGAAGCGGGCAACAAATCGGGATGGCTGAATTATGTCAGTTCAAGACTGCAACAAAGGCAGCAAACCGCCTTGACTGTCGAGGGCCATCAGATCATCACAGCCGCCCACATGCGTGTCGCCAATGAAGATTTGCGGCACCGTGCGGCGACCGGTGATTGCCATCATGTGCGAACGCGCTTGCACGTCGGTGTCGATGCGGATTTCTTCGATCTGCACCACGCCTTTGGCATTGAGCAATTGCTTGGCGCGAATGCAATAAGGGCAAACGGCGGTGGTGTACATCTTGACGGCTTGCATGACTTACTTTCTGAAGTTGATGAGGCTAGGTGCCAATTAAGCTTTGGCAAGGGGAAGGTTAGCTTCTTTCCAAGCTTTAAGCCCGCCTTGCAGGGAATGCACCTGCACGTAACCCAGTTTTTGCGCCACGGCTTGCGCGCGCTTGGAACGCGTGCCTGCCGCGCACACCAAGATCAGAGGGGTATTTTTGTTTTTCACGGTACTGGCCAAACGGCTTTCCAACTCGTCCAAAGGCACGTTCACAGCACCTTTGACGTGAGATTGGGCAAACTCAGTAGCGCTGCACACGTCAATCACCACGCCTTTGTCGCGGTTCATGCACTGCACGGCCTCGGCGGGTGAGATGCCAGTGGCCGTAGCGCCTTGCACCACGGGCAGCAGCAAGAAGAAACCGCTGGCCATAGCAATGGCAACCAACGTCCAGTTGTCGAGAAGAAATTTCACGGGGAATCCAGTTCAGGGGGTTAAAAGTATCGAGTCAGGGCTGCATTCTAAAATCACGGCCAACCTTTCACTGATTTTGTTTTACACACCATGTACAAGCTCGTATTAATCCGCCACGGCGAATCCACCTGGAACCTTGAAAACCGCTTCACCGGCTGGACCGATGTGGACCTCACCCCCACCGGCATCGAACAAGCCAAAAACGCGGGCAAGCTGCTCAAGGCCGAAGGCTATCAATTTGACGTGGCCTACACCAGCGTGCTCAAACGCGCCATTCGCACGCTCTACCTTGCTTTAGACGAGATGGACTGCACCTGGCTGCCCGTGGTCAAAAGCTGGCGTTTGAACGAACGCCATTACGGCGGCTTGCAAGGCTTGAACAAAGCCGACATGGCCAAACAATACGGCGACGACCAAGTGCTCATCTGGCGCCGCAGCTACGACACGCCGCCGCCTGAACTCGAAGCAACCGACCCTCGCAGCGAGCGCGGCGACCCCCGCTACGCCAAACTCGACCCCGCGCAAGTGCCGCTGACCGAGTGTTTGAAAGACACCGTGGCCCGCGTCATCCCGTTTTGGAACGAGTCCATGGCCCCGGCCATCAAGGCGGGCAAGCGCATCGTGGTGGCAGCGCATGGCAACTCCATCCGCGCGTTGATCAAGTACTTGGACGGCATCAGCGACGCCGACATCGTGGGCTTGAACATTCCCAATGGCATCCCCTTGGTGTACGAACTCGACGAAAACCTCAAACCCATTCGCCACTACTATTTGGGCGACGCCGAAGCTGCGGCCAAAGCTGCGGCCTCAGTAGCCACACAAGGCAAAGCCTAATCGTCGAACTGACAGCGCGCCTTGAGGGCGCGTTGTATATTGAGCACCTATAGAAATTCGTCAACATTCAAGGGCAACATGAGCCAAAAACTCAAGATCGCAGGTTGGGTCGCCATCGGCGCTTTGACTGGGGCACTGACCACCGTTTCGCTGCAAACCGCTGCACGCGCCAACATGGCACCACTGCCATTGGAAGAGCTGCAACAACTCGCCGCCGTGTTCAGCATGGTTAAGAGCGACTACGTGGAGCCCGTGGACGAGAAAAAACTCATCAACGACGCCATCACTGGCATGGTGGCCAGCCTCGACCCGCATTCGCAGTACTACGACAAAAAAACCTTCAAAGAATTCCGCGAAGGCACCACTGGCCGCTTTGTGGGCGTAGGCATTGAGATCACCCAAGAAGAGGGCTTGATCAAAATCGTGTCGCCCATTGAGGGCTCACCCGCCTTTCGCGCAGGCATGAAGTCTGGCGACTTGATCACCAAGATTGACGACACCGCCGTCAAAGGGCTGTCACTCAACGACGCTGTCAAACGCATGCGCGGCGAGCCTGGCACCAAGGTGATGTTGACCGTCTACCGCAAAGACGAGAACCGCACGTTCCCCGTGAACATCGTGCGCGAAGAAATCAAAACACAAAGCGTCAAAGGCAAAGTGATTGAGCCCGGTTTTGGCTGGATTCGCTTGAGCCAATTCCAAGAGCGTTCGGTGGACGACTTCACCAAAAAGCTCGAAGAGATTTACAAGCAAGACCCCAAACTCACCGGCATGGTGCTTGACCTGCGCAATGACCCGGGTGGTTTGTTGGACGCTGCCGTGGCTGTGTCTGCTGTGTTCTTACCCGAGAACGTCGCCGTGGTGTCGACCAACGGCCAACTGGCCGAGAGCAAGTTTGTCTACAAAGCCTCGCCCGAGTTCTACCGCCGCAGCAATGGCAGCGACCCAGTGGCGCACTTGCACCAAGTGACCAAGGGCATTTACCGCACCGTCCCGCTGGTGGTGTTGGTGAACGAAGGCTCCGCCTCGGCCAGCGAAATCGTGGCCGGCGCCTTGCAAGACCACAAACGTGCCACCATCATGGGCAGCCAGACCTTCGGCAAAGGCTCGGTACAAACCGTGCGCCAGCTCGGGCCCGATACCGCTTTGAAGATCACCACCGCGCGTTACTACACGCCCAGCGGTCGCTCCATCCAAGCCAAAGGCATCGTGCCTGAGGTGTTGCTGGACGACACCGCCGAGGGCAGCCCGTTTGCGATTTTGCGCATGCGTGAAGCCGACCTGGACAAGCACTTAGAAAGCGGCCAAGGCAACGCCACCCTAGACAAGGCGAAAGAAAAAGAACGCGAGAAGGCCCGCGAAGAAGCCATGAAGCGCTTGGAAGAAGACTCGAAAAAGCCCAACAGCGAGCGTCGCCCGCCTGAGTTTGGCAGCGAGCAAGACTTCCAACTGCTGCAAGCCGTGAAGCAACTCAAAGGTCAGCCCGTGCTGGCCAGCAAAACGCAAACCGAGCGTCCTGCCGAGAAAAAAGACAACTGACCCACGGGTGAGCGTGCCGTGAACGACGACCAACTGCTGCGCTATTCGCGCCACATTCTGCTTGACGATGTGGGCATCGAAGGCCAGCAGCGCCTGATAGACAGCCATGTGCTGGTGGTAGGGGCAGGTGGGCTGGGTTCCCCCGTCGCCTTGTACTTAGCGGCCAGTGGCGTGGGGCATATCACGATCGCTGACCACGACGTGGTCGACCTCACCAATTTGCAACGCCAAATCGCCCACAGCACCGCGCGCGTGGGCCAAGCCAAAGTGGACTCGGCCTCCCAAGCCATGCTGGCACTCAACCCCGACGTGCGCGTAACCACATTGGCCCACAAGCTAGACGCGGTCCAACTCGACGCCCTAGCCCCCACCGTGCACGTGGTGGTGGACTGCTGCGACAACTTTGAAACTCGCCAAGCCGTGAACGCCGCATGTGTGAAGCACCAAGTGCCCTTGGTATCGGGCGCAGCCATTCGCATGGATGGTCAGCTGGCGGTGTACGACGCGCGTGATGACCAATCACCTTGCTACGCCTGCATCTTTCCACCTGACGATGTGCCCGAAGAAGTACGCTGCGCCACCCTAGGCGTGCTCGCGCCACTGGTGGGTGTGATTGGCACCATGCAAGCCATGGAGGCGGTCAAGCTCATCACCGGCATCGGTTCGCGTTTGGTGGGCCGCCTGCAAATGCTCGATGGCCGTGGCATGGCGTGGAGCGAAATGCGCGTGAAGCGCAACCCCAGCTGCCCGGTGTGTGGCCCCAGCTCAGCGCGTGTGGCATGAGCCGAAGCGTTTCCTAAACCACCTCGGCTGCATCGCCTGCGCATCGGCAAACAAGCCTAAATGCTGGCTTTGCGCCATGACCTGTAACGCGTCATACATGCCTGCACGGTGCTGGTAGCTGTAAGACCACGCATAGCCCTGCCCCACCATCCACGCGCCCACATCGATGCCTTGGCGCGACAGCTGTGCCAACAAACGGCCATAGGTATCGCGGTAACGGCCCTGCACCTCCACCACTTGGCCTTGCAGCAGCGCATGCAAAGCGGCGCGTGCTTGCGGCCCCCACGGTTGGCAAATCTCTGGCGCGTCTATGCCTTGCAAGCGCAGTTTGTAGACCTCGCCGCCTTGCAAGGGCTGCACCCACACCGTGTCGCCGTCGCTCACATGCGTGACCACGCCGGGCCATGCCCACGCCACGCAGCCCCAACCACACCAGCTCAAAACCAAGAGGCGGCGCAAGTGCAGGGTCGTCAAGTTCAACATGGCGACATTTTTAAAAGTTTGCGGCCTCGCAGCCGGTAAGTTTTGGGCAATGCGGGCGCGATCTCACTCTTGAGCGTTTGTGCGCTGACATGCAAGCGCGCGAGACAGCTGTCCAACTGCACCATTTCGTCGGGCGACAACACGCCCAAAATGCGGCGATTGATCTCTTGCACTTCAGGCATCAACGCTTGGTACACGTCCAAGCCCTCAGCAGTCAAAGCCAAACAAGCACCACGGCGGTCAGAGGGCGTGGTGGTGCGCTCCACCAACCGCTTTTCGACCAAGGTACTGATGGCACGCGAGGTGCGTGCACGGTCCAAATGCGCACGCTCAGCCAGCGCCGAAGGAGGCACACCGTCATGCCCGTAGAGCAAGCCAATCACACGCCATTCGCGACGGGTAATGCCATAACGCCCTTCACACAAACGCACCACCATGGCCCCCGCTTCGGCAGATAAAAGACCGAGACGAAACAAAAGCAAATCATCTAAAGAGTCAAGGCGCTGAGAGGGCGTGCGTTGGGACATCAGGGTTTCCGATTGGGGTGATTGATTAGAACAATCAGGCATGTGGCGCCTACATTGTGAGTGTTTCCCACTTTCACGAGGCGCACATGAAATTCAGGTCTCAATTTTTCAGTTGTATCTTGCTGGCAAGTGTTTCATCCATGACCCTGGCGCAAGACAAGCCACCACTCAAAATTGTGGTCGGTTTTCCGCCCGGTGGCTCGGCCGATGTGTTGGCGCGGTTAATCGCTGAGGGCATGCGTGAGGATTTCAGCTCCGTCACGGTCGACAACAAAACAGGTGCAGGTGGCCGCATTGCACTGGCCTTTGTCAAAGCTGCCAAACCCGATGGGCAAACCGTGATCGTGCTGCCCAGTGGCCCGATGGTGCTGTTCCCACACGTGTACAAAAAACTGGAATACGACGCGGTGAAAGATTTCACCCCTGTGTCGCAGCTGGCACGTTTTCAATTCGGCGTGGTCTCTGGGCCTGCCACCCAGGTGAAATCCGTGGCCGAGATGATTGCCAAATCGCGCAGCGACCCCGGCAGCGCCAGCTATGGCACACCGGGCTTGGGCACGCTGCCACATTTCATGGGCGTGATGCTCGAACAAGCCACAGGCATCTCGCTCAACCATGTGCCGTTTCAGGGTGGGGCGCCGGCCAACAACGCTTTGCTCGGTGGCCACATTGGCTATAAGTTTGACGTGGTGTCCGAAACCGCAGAACTGCACCGAAACCAAAAGGTGCGCATCATCGCCGTGACCGGCGCTAAGCGCGACCCACAAGTGCCAGAAGTTCCCACTTTGAAAGAAGCCGGTATTGCTATGGAGGCCACGGCTTGGTTTGCCATGTACGGCCCAGCCAAACTCAAGCCCGAAGTCTTACAACGCTTAGAGACATCGGCAATGAAAGCCATGAACCACCCCGCCATGCAAGAGCGCATGCTTAAACTCGGCTACGAAGCCATTGGCTCAAACGCTGCCGACTTGGCGACAGCGCAAAAAGCCGACTTGATCAGCTGGGAAAAACCCATCAAAGCCACCGGCGTTTCGCTGGACTAAACCACATCACATCGCATGAAAAAAACGACTACCCTCTTACGCACCTTGGCACTTGCCATGGCCTGCACCAGCCCCTTCGCGGCCGCTTTGGCGCAAGCACCCAGTTTCCCGAGCAAACCCGTCAAGTTGATCAACAGCTTTCCACCGGGTGGGCCTTCTGACATCTTGGCCCGCTCTTTGGGCGAGGCTATGCAACAGACCTTGAAGCAACCCTTTGTGGTGGAAAACCGACCTGGCGCGGGTGGCAACTTAGGCGCTGACTTGGTCGCCAAGAGCGCGCCCGACGGCCACACCGTGCTGATTGGCATCGACACCACCTTCACCATCAACCCTAGCATCTACACCCACATGCCCTATAAGCTGGGCGACCTCAAGCCAGTGATGATCATTGCGTCCTCGGGTTTGTTAATTGGCGTGAATCCCGCCACGCAAATCAAAACCATGAGCGATTTGATCGAACGCGGACGTGGCAAAGGTTTGACATTCAGCTCGGGCAGCAACGGCAGCCCTGGCCACTTGGCCGCGGAAATTTTGGGCGACACTGCCAAAGTCAAAGTGACCCATGTGCCCTACAAAGGCAACACGCCTGCAGTGACTGCGGTGATCTCGGGTGAGGTCGATGGCGGCGTGCTGGCAACGCCCGGCATGTTGCCCTTTGTCAAAGCCAACAAAATGAATGCACTGGCCGTGACCAGCCGCAAACGCTCGCCCCTCGCGCCTGAGGTGCCCACCGTGGGCGAACTGGGTTTGAAAGAGTTGTCACTGGAAGTGCTCTACATCGCGATGGTGCCCGCCGCGACACCCCCTGAGGTGGTGGCCATTTTGCAAAAAGCCATGACCGAAGCCTTGGCACGTCCTGACATCAAAACACGCTTAGACAACTTGGACTTGGTCATCGAAGCCGAAACAGGCAACGCTGCGGCACTGCGCCTTGAAAACCTGCGCAATCGCTACGCCCCTATCATCAAATCAACTGGCATGCACATCGAATGAAGCGCCCCAACATTATTTTCATCGTCGCTGACGACTTAGGCTTTGCCGATCTCGGCTGCTACGGCGGTCGCGATGCCAAATTTGGCCCCGTCTCTCCTGTTCTGGATAGCTTGGCTGCCAAGGGCTTGCGCTTGACCGAAGGCTACGCCAACTCACCCGTCTGCTCGCCCACCCGCTTTGCCCTGATGACGGCGCGTTACCAATACCGCTTACGTGGTGCAGCCGAAGAGCCCATCAACAGTCGCAGCAAAGGCAGCACCACATTGGGCTTGCCACCTGAGCACCCGTCCTTACCCTCGCTGCTCAAAGACAGTGGTTACCGCACCGCCTTGATTGGGAAATGGCACTTGGGCTATCCGCCCTCGTTCAGCCCTCTCAAATCAGGCTATGAAGAGTTCTATGGACCGATGGCCGGTGGGGTGGACTATTTCAGTCATTGCAGTGGCAATGGCACGCACGATCTGTACAACGGCGAAGAAGAGTACCCCGAAGAAGGCTACTTGACCGACCTGTTGTCCAAGCGCGCCGTCGATTACGTCGAACGCATGGCCCCAGGTGCCGCACAAGACACGCCTTTCTTTTTGAGCCTGCACTACACCGCGCCCCATTGGCCCTGGGAAACACGCGAAGACCACGCCTTGGCAGAAGAAGTCAAAAGCAATTTGTTTCACCTGCACGGCGGCAACATTCACACCTACCACCGCATGATCCATCACATGGACGAAGGCATTGGTTGGCTCATACAAGCGCTGGAGCGTACAGGCCAACTCGAGAACACCTTGGTGGTCTTCACCAGTGACAACGGTGGTGAGCGCTTCAGCGACAACTGGCCTCTGGTGGGTGGCAAGATGGACTTGACCGAAGGCGGCATCCGCGTGCCGTGGATCGCCCACTGGCCCGCTGTGATTGCCCCCGGTGGCGTGAGCAAGCAACATTGCATGACCATGGACTGGTCGGCCACACTGCTAGAACTCGGTGGCGCCACGCCCGGCCCGGACCACCCGCTCGACGGCGTGTCGCTCACCTCGGTGCTGCGCGATGCCTCACACCAATTTGACCGCCCCCTGCACTGGCGCATGAACCACCGTGGCCAACGCGCCATGCGTCATGGCGACTGGAAGTATTTGCGCGTCGATGGCAACGACTACCTGTTCAACATCCCTGCCGATGAACGAGAGCGTGCCAACCTCGGTGGCCGTCAGCCCGAGCGCTTGCAAGCCATGCGCCAAGCTTGGGAAGACTGGCACGCAACCATGCCCCCCATCCCTGAAGACGCCACGGTGAGTCTGGGCTACTCGGTCAAAGACATGCCCCAACGCTGAGCGCTCCACGCGGGAGCCATTACGATCATCCCATGCGTCACTTGAAACACTGGCTCCCGTTCTTACACTGGCCACGCCCGACATCCCAGCTTTTACACAGCGAAGCCTTCGCGGGCTTGAGCGTGGGCCTGATGGTCATTCCACAAGGCGTGGCGTATGCGGCGTTGGCGGGCATGCCACTCATCACGGGTATTTATGCGTCACTGCTGCCTGCGCTGGTGGCGGTGCTGTTCAGCGCATCGCCTCGGTTGTCGGTGGGGCCTACGGCGCTCACATCTATCTTGATTTCCGCTTCGCTCAGCGGCATCGCGACGCCGGCCAGCGCCGAGTGGGTCAACCTCACGGTGTGGCTGTCGCTCATGACGGGCCTGCTGCAAGTGGTGCTGGGTTTTGCGCGTTTTGGCTGGCTGCTGAACTTGGTCAGCTCGCCGGTGTTGATGGCGTTCACGCAAGGGGCAGGCGTGCTCATCCTCTCGTCGCAAATTTCTGCGTTGTTGGGTTTTCAAAACGGCTGGGCGTCTGTGTTGTCGCGCGGGACGATTGACTTTGCCAGCCTCGTGTTTGGCTTGGTCGCATTGACACTGCTGGTGTTGGCGCGACGCTGGCGACCCACCTTCCCCACCGTCTTGGTCATTGTGCTGGGCGCGGCGGGCCTGAGCTGGGCGCTGGGGCTAGAGGCTTCGGGCACGGCCGTGGTGGGCGCGTTACCGCAGGGCTTGCCTGCGCTGTTTGTACCCAGCATGATTGACTGGGAGGTGTTCAAGCAACTGGTGCTGCCCACATTGGTCATCACACTGGTGAGCTTTTTAGAAACCGCATCCAGCGCCAAAGTGGACAACGACCGCAGCGGCAAACGCTGGGACCAAGACCAAGACCTGATTGGCCAAGGCTTGGCTAAAGTAGCCTCGGGTTTGTGCGGCGCGTTTCCCACCAGCTCATCGTTCAGCCGTTCGGCGCTGAATCTGTATGCGGGCGCTCAGTCGGCATGGGCCACCATTTTTTCGGTGGCGGTGATTTTGGTCATCCTGTTGTTTTTCACCTCGGTGCTACACGCGGTACCACAGTCGGTGTTGGCGGCCATTGTGGTGGCGGCGGTGATGGGGCTCATCAAGCCACGCGCATTTGTGCAGCTCTACAAAATCAACCGTGTCGAAGCGGCTACGGCGGTGGTGACGTTTGTGATTACGCTGCTCGCGGCCCCGCGTTTGTATTGGGGCGTGCTGGCCGGTGTGGTGATGGGGCTGAGCCACTTTTTGCACACCCGCTTGCACCCGCGCATCATTGAAGTAGGCCTGCACCCCGACGGCAGCCTGCGCGACCGCCACCTGTGGAAGCTGCCCCCCTTGGCCCAACGCCTCTACGCCCTACGCATGGACGCCGAATTGGACTTTGCTGCCGCCAGCACCCTAGAGCGCACGGTGATGGAACACCTCAGTCACCACACAGAAGTCACGCATGTGTGCCTCTTTGCCATGCCCATCAACCGCATCGACGCCACGGGCGTGGAATGCCTCGCCAAACTAGAAGCCATGCTGCGCGATCGCGGCATCAGCCTGCACATCAGCGGCATGAAACTACCGGTAGAAACCGTGCTGCGCCGCGCGGGCAGCCTGCAAGCGCATGCGGGGTTGCGCATGTATCGCACCGACACAGAGGCGATTGCGCAGCTGCGGCAACTGGAGGCGTTGCCTGCGGATATGGGGTGGTGTATTTAGGAAAGCCTCGTGATTAAAATACTGTTTTTATAAACAGTATTGATGATGCTCCGCTCCCTCTTCGTCGACTTCAACAGCTACTTCGCTTCGGTTGAACAGCAGCTCAACCCCGCCCTGCGCGGGCGGCCTGTGGGCGTGGTACCGGTGCTGGCCGAGACGTCGTGCTGCATTGCCGCCAGTTACGAAGCCAAGGCGCTGGGCATTGGCACGGGCACCGGTGTGGCCGAGGCGCGGCGACTGTGCCCCGACATTGCCATCGTGCTGGCCGACCACGCCAAGTATGTCGAGATGCACCACCGCGCCGTGGCGGTGGTGGACACGCTGGCCCCCGTGCGCCAAGTGCTGTCGATTGACGAAATGGAGTGCGAGCTCACGGGCCGCTGGCAACAGCGCGAGCGTGCGGTGGAGCTGGCCGAGCGCGTGAAGGCCGAGCTGCTGACGCAGGTGGGCGAATGCATGCGCACCTCGGTGGGCATTGCGCCCAACACGCTGCTGGCCAAGCTGGCGTCGAACATGCAAAAGCCCGATGGGCTGACCGTGATTGAGTTGCACGAGTTGCCGCAGCGTTTGTATGGGCTCAAGCCAAAAGCGATCAACGGCATCGGCCCACGCATGGTGCAGCGGCTAGAGCGCTGCGGCATTCACACGATGGCGCAGCTGTATGCCGCACCCCGTGAGCTGCTGCGCACGGCCTGGGGCGGCGTGGCGGGGGCCGAGATGTACGACAAGCTGCGCGGCCAGTGGTATGGCCCGCGTGAGACCGTGGCCAAGTCGCTGGGTCACTCACACGTGCTGCCACCCGACCTACGCAACCCAGCAGGCGCGTTTGCGGTGCTCAACCGCCTGACGCAAAAAGCCGCCATGCGCCTGCGCAAACAAAACGTGTACGCCACCAGCATGAGCGTGCATGTGCGCTGCCGCCACGGGTATGGCGGCGGCAATGGACAGATGGTGGGCGACGACCGCGCCGCGCAGGTGGGCGAAACCCAAGACACCGCTTTTTTACTGCACACGCTAGAGCAGCTGTGGCACAGCGGCCTGCACCTGCTGCGCCAGCCTGTGACGGTCGGCGTGCAATTGCATGGCTTGGTTGAAGCAGGTCAGCACACAGGCGATTTGTTTGGCTTTGCTGAAGCAGCAGCCGATGCGGTGAATGCTAGCACTGCACCCGCCCCCACGGGCTCGTTGTCAGCCCGCGTGGCACCTGCCAAAGACCGTCGCAAACTCTTGGCCGCAATAGACACGCTCAACGGCAAGCACGGCAAAAACACGGTGTACTTCGCCAGTGCACAAGCCGGCCTGGACCACGCGCCGATGCGGATTGCATTTAATCGAATTCCTGATTTGGCGTCGGAGCGTTAAGCCGTTTAGGCGCTAACGATCCAACCCTCAAGCGGGTCACAGGCGGGCAGCCCGTAGTGCGCATCGCCCGCCGCGTGCTGGGCTTGCGCCCACGCGGCTTGCACCATGCAGAGCACGGCATCTAAGCTATCGCCCGATGCGTCGTCCACCAAAGTGTCGTGCTGCGCATGGGTCAGTTTGAGGCGCAGGCCCAAGCGGGTTTGGCCCACCTCTAGCGTTTGCAGCAGTTGTTTGCGGGCAATCAAGCGCTCGGGCGTTTGTTTGGCTTTGTCGTCGCTTTTGTAGCTGGTGTTGCCAATCAGCTCGCGCGCCAGCAGGCCGGGGTAGGCCTCTAGCGCGATGCGTGATGTGTCTGCTGTGTGCAAGCGTGGCAAGGTAACGCCCGCCTCGATCAACAGCGGCACACCCGCGTGCAACATGTAGGCCACGGGCGGGTTGACCCACTTCATGGAAGGGCTTGAGCCTGCGGGGGTGTCGGTGGCGCGGTGCGCAAATTTGCCGCCCACGGGGCGTGCATCGCAAAAGGCTTTGAAGGTGTCGCGTATTTCAGCGCGGCTGAGTGCGGCGTAGTGCTGCATGCAGGGCAACCAGTCGGTGGGCCAATTCAAGGTTTCGACCAACTCACGCGGCAAACCGAAGGGCAAGTCAAAACCACCCACCCAAGCCTGGGGCTGTTTGAGCCAATCGGCGAATGCGGTAAGTGTGTCAAAGCGCTGCAAGCTTTGCAGCTGCACACGGCCCGCTTTGGCGTGACCTAGGGCGACGACGATGGGCTTGCGTTGAGAGGGGCTGCTGCTGAAATCGCAGCCCACCAAGAGGGGCGAGGCAGTCATGCCAGCGTGATGCTGGCAGCGTTTAGGCGCGGCCGATGATGGACGCAGTCGCCATCAACTCTTCAAGCAATGCGAAAGACACATCGCCCGACACACCGTAGGGGTCGAGTTCAGGTGTTTCTGAGTACTTCAAGACGATGGACGGGTTGAGTTTGTCCAAGCGCACTTGGCCCATGGTCCAGCCCCCAAAGCGGCGCTCGGTGATTTCTTGGTAAGCCAATACCACCACGTCTTTATGGCGCGGGTCTTTGACGATGTGGGTGTAGAGCGCGTTGACTTGGTTGCGCCCCCCTTCGATGGCTTGCAAGTAAATGCCGCCGCCGTAGCACAGCACACCGGTGATGCCGTGGCTAAGGTTGTGACCGCGTGAGCTGGCCAAAATGGATTCGGTTTGCTCTGGGGTTTCGGGGTGAACGGAGCGGCTCACATACAACAGACGAACGAGCATGGCATCAACCTTTAGGAATCAGAGACAAAAATTCACGGCGCAAGTTGGGGTCTTTCAAGAAGGCACCGCGCATGACCGAGTTGATCATCTTGCTGTCCATGTCTTTCACACCGCGCCACGACATGCAGAAGTGGCTGGCCTCCATCACGATGGCCAAGCCATCGGGCTGTGTTTTTTCTTGAATCAAGTCGGCCAGTTGCACCACGGCTTCTTCTTGAATTTGGGGGCGGCCCATGACCCATTCGGCCAAGCGCGCGTATTTAGACAAGCCAATCACGTTGGTGCGCTCATTGGGCAGCACGCCAATCCAGATTTTGCCAATGACAGGGCAAAAGTGGTGGCTACACGCGCTACGCACGGTAATGGGGCCGACGATCATCAACTCGTTGAGGTGCTCGGCGTTGGGGAATTCGGTGATGGCCGGTGCTGGCACATAGCGGCCTTTGAAGACCTCTTGCAAATACATCTTGGCCACGCGGCGGGCGGTGTCACCCGTGTTGTGGTCGTTCTCGGTGTCAATCACCATGCTGTCGAGGACGCCCTGCATTTTGCTGGCCACTTCGTCGAGCAAGACCGCCAACTCACCGGGTTGGATGAATTCGGCAATGTTGTCGTTGGAGTGAAAACGTTTGCGTGAGGCGGCAATGCGCTCTCGAATCTTGACAGAAACGGGCGTGCCTTCGAAGTTGTCTTTTGCAGTCATGTTGAAGATGGTAGCAGCGAACTTAAAACCTTACAGCACACCCTTACTCAGTACCGTTTGCCTGTCAAAAACACACCAAAGCGCAGCAGTGCAGAGGCCACAGCATCGACCATACGCTGCCACCTGCCACGACTGAGGTAAGCATGCGGGTCTACGCGTTTCGCACCGCGCTCCATGGCTTCCAGCAAATGGGCTTGCAAGGCTTGCGCAATATGCGGGTCATGGGCGACCACGTTGGCCTCACGCGACAGCAGCAAGCTAAACGGGTCTAAGTTGGATGAGCCCACGGTGAACCACTTGCCATCCACCACAGCCACCTTGGCGTGCAAGTAGCTGGCGTGGTATTCGTAAATTTCCACCCCCGCCGACATCAGCTGGCCGTAGAGCTGGCGCGTCGCGTGATAAGGCACGAAATACTCGTACTGCCCCTGTAAGAGCAAGCGCACGCGCACACCCCGGTGCGCCGCCAGCACCATCGCACGGCGCAAGCGCAGACCAGGGAAAAAGTACGCATTGGCCACCACAATGTCTTGACGGGCCGCACCCATTGCCTTGCGATACGCGCGCTCAATGTGTGTGCGGTGACGCAGGTTGTCGCGTAACACCAGTTGCGTTTCACCACGGATGGGCAAATGCACGCGCTGTTTGCCAGCCCGAAGGGCCTCTAGCGCGCCGCTCAGGTCTTGGCTGCGCAACTCACGCACCGCTTCGATGTGCGACCACAAATGCCTCATGGTGGCACGCACCGCAGCAACGATTGGCCCACGCAAGCTCACGGCGTAGTCCAAGCGAGGGGACTTCAAGAGGCCTTGCACATGGGGGTCCAAGTAATCGTCCAAGATGTTGATGCCACCGCAAAACGCCACCGTGTTGTCCACCACGCAGAGCTTGCGGTGCAAGCGACGCCAACTGTTGGGCTGCCAAACATCTAGCCCGACCACCGGCGAAAACACGCGCACACACACGCCTGCCTGCAAGAAGCGTTCAGACCACACCAAAGGCAATTTGCCCGTGCCAACCCCATCGACCACCACACAGACCTGCACCCCCCGTTGCGCAGCGCGTATCAGCGCGTTGGCCACATCTGCGCCGCCTCCTGAAAAGCTGAAAATATAGGTCTCTAAATACACGTCCTGCTGCGCGGCATCAAACGCTTCGATGAGCGCGGCAAACAGATCGACCCCGCCTGTCAACAAACGCATGCTGTCCCCAGACGAAGGGACTGGCAGTGCGGGCGAGGGGCTCATGGGGCGTCCCAAGCAAACGTCACCAACAAGGGCAAGTGGTCAGACATGCGGCCCCAAATCGGACCACGCGGCACATGGGTACCCACGCGATGCACGCCACGGGCGTACACATGGTCGAACTGCACCCATGGCAGGCGCGAGGGATAGGTGGGGTAAGGTTTGCCCACATGGGTGTGCAAGCCCACCGTGGCCATCATGTGGGCCACGGCGCTGCCCCAATCGTTGAAGTCACCGGCCACCAACAAGGGCGCATCGGCGGGCACTTCGCGCTCAATGAAATCGTGCAACTGTTGCGTCTGACGCAAGCGACTCGCAGGCAACAAACCCAAATGCACCACGATGACATGCAATTCGCGCGCTTGCACCTGCAAAGTGACGTGCAACAAGCCTCGCTGTTCAAGTCGGTGGTCAGACATGTCTTCGTGGCGATGCTCCAACACGGGCCAACGGCTGAGCAAGGCGTTGCCGTGCTCGCCATGCTTGGTGATGGCGTTGGTGCGGTACACCGGCGTGTAGCCCTCGGGTGCCAAAAAGTCAGCCTGCCCTTGATCGGGCCAATGCTTGAAGCGCCGCGCTTGTTGGCGATTGAACGCGCGCACCTCCTGCAAGCACACGATGTCGGCATCGAATTGCTCAACGGCATGGCCAAGGTTGTGAATCTCTAAACGACGCGCCAGCCCCAAGCCCTGCACGCCTTTGTGGATGTTGTAGGTAGCGACTTTGAATGTTTCCATGGTCTGTGCGTAAGTGTGCCTCAACATGCACGCTCCGAACGAGAAGCGCCCTCTATGATGCCGCCATGCACCCTGCCCCCACCGCCCCCCTAGACAACCTCCCCACATGGCGCGCCGAAAGCGGCGCTGCCGCACCGCGCCGCGTGGTGGCCGCTAACGACACGATGTCCGCAGACTCGGCCTACCGCCTCGCTTGCGAGGGCACGGGCTTGTTGTGGCAGGGTGACTTTCACAACGCACGCCAACTGCTGCAAGCCTTGGCGCGTCGCACCGAGCGCAAACCAAAGAAAAGCAAAAGGCCAGAGCCCGAAATGGCCCCCGCCCAAGCCTTCAACCTACACCGCCAAGCCTTGGGACAACGTGCCCGCACCCTGGCCATGGTGTTGGTGCCACTGAACGGCGACTACGCCATCCCCCTGCGCCGCGCACCCGACCTGAAACAAGCCTGCACCGAAGCATGGGGACCCGCCACGGGCGAAGCCTGCATGGTGTCGCTGCGCGAGCTGTTGGGGCTGGTGGGTGCACACGAGTGGCGCAAAAAAGGGGTGGAAATTCCGGCCTTGGGCGACGGTCCCAACAACCGCATTCACCCCCACTACGGTGTGTTCTCGCCCGTGCGCGGCGAGTATGTGGATTTGGTCGCCACCACTCCCATCCGCGACAAATCTTTGGCGTTTGACATTGGCGTGGGCACCGGCGTGTTGTCTGCGGTGTTGGCCAAACGCGGTGTGCAACACATCGTCGCCACCGACCAAGACCCACGCGCCATCACCTGCGCCCGCGAAAACTTGCAACGTTTGCAGCGCATCGACAAAGTCGAACTCGTGCAAACCGATTTATTCCCCGAGGGCCAAGCACCGCTGATCGTGTGCAACCCACCGTGGGTGCCCGCACGCCCCAGCTCGCCCATCGAACACGCGGTGTACGACGAAGGCAGCCGCATGCTGCGTGGGTTCTTGAGTGGCTTATCTGCTCACCTGACGCAAGGCGGCGAAGGCTGGCTGATCTTGTCGGACCTGGCCGAACACTTGGGTCTACGCAGCCGCGACGAACTGCTGGGTTGGATCGCGCAAGCAGGCTTGCAGGTGCTGGGCCGCCACGATATCAAGCCGCGTCACGGCAAAGCCACCGACGGGGCCGACCCGCTACACGCGGCACGCGCCAAAGAAGTTACGTCGCTTTGGCGTCTCGGTAGCGCTGCTTAAGCCAAGGCCAAAAGCCACGCTCTTTCTCTTCGCGCAGCTCTTTGGCTTCGGTCGACTCCGCAGCCTCAGGCACTTCGCTGAGTGCCTTCAACACAAACGCGCAAACCTCGGGCGTGAGCGGCGCTGGATGGTGCGCGCCTGGCACTTCTAGCACCTGGCAATGCGCAAACTCGCTTTTCATCAAGCGCACTTGCTCGGGCGGGCACACGCCAGACTCGCTGCCGTGAATCAAACGCACAGGACCTTTGAAATGGTTCAGCAAGTGACCAAAGTTCATGCCCTTCCAGTCTTTGCGATACGGCAAATCAAAGTGCGCGGGCGACTGCACAGCCAATACCGCGCCCAAGCTCACGTTGAACTGCGCAGCCATGACTTCGGGCGTCGGCAAACGACCCTCCACCTTCATGCCGTCGTACAAACCATAAATCGACATCCAAGGCAAATTCAAGCCTATGTCGTTCAAAAACAAACCCTCAATGTGGTTGCTGGCCTCATGTGCCAAATACATCGCCAAGATGCCGCCCATGCTGGTGCCCATCACCTCTAGGCGCTTCACGGGCACAGCCGCATGCATCACCACGTGCTGGATAAATGCCATCGTGTCGTGCAAATACACCTGCATGGTGTAGCCCTCGTCACCCGGCAACAGGCTGGAGGCACCCCGCCCGCACAAGTCAAGGCTGATGATGCGCAAGCCTCGCACACCCACGGCGGCTTGCAGCAGCGGGTCAAACGTGGCGCGGGTTTCTAACAAGCCCGGCAAGCACAACAACACATGCGCACTGCCGGCGTCGCCCACTTCGCTGTAGGACAAGTGGCGATCGGCTGCAGGCAGTTGGTATTGATGATTGGGAAATTTGGATAGCGTCATAACTTCAAACATCCTAGTCGATACTCTACAGAAAACACACGCACATTACATCCAATTACGTCATGTCCACCATCCATACGCCTCTGCTTCAAACCCTAGACCTCAGCCTCGGCCCGATTCAAAATCTATCCTTCACATGGAGCGCAGGTGTGAGTTGGGTGTGCGGTGACGAGGGCAAAGGAAAAACAACTTTGCTACGTTTGCTAGCGGGCGACCTGCAACCGACCGCTGGCACGGTGGTAATGGATGAAGGCAGTGTGTTTTGGGCTGACCTGCAAGACGATGCACACGACGCAACCACGGTGCAAGCCTGCTGGGATGCACTGCGCGGACGTCACGCCAATTGGAACGATGCGTTGCTGGAAGACTTGGCCGAAGAACTGAACATGAACCCACACCGCGAGAAGCAATTGCACATGCTCTCGGCGGGCAGCCGCCGCAAAGTGATGGTGGTGGCAGCCCTTGCCTCGGGCGCTGCGGTGACGCTGCTAGACCAGCCCTTTGCAGCGCTTGACTTGGCATCTGTTCGCATCATCCAAGACTTCTTGCGCGAAGCGGCAACGCACACAAACCGCGCTTGGATCGTGGCGGATTACGAAGTACCTGCAAGTTTGCAAGCAACGCGTGTGCTGCACCTGACTTAAAACCGGTCCGCGTTCATCACCTTGGTCCAAACGGCCACAAAGTCTCGGGCAAACTTTTCGCGGTTGTCGTCTTGCGCGTACACCTCTGCGTAGGCACGCAAGACTGAGTTGGAGCCAAACACCAAATCCACGCGTGAGGCGGTCCACTTGGGCTTACCCGTTTGGCGGTCGCACACGTCGTATGTATTTTTGCCGGTTGGCTTCCACTGGTAAGCCATATCAGTGAGGTGCACGAAGAAGTCGTTGCTGAGCACGCCCACACGGTCAGTGAACACGCCGCACATTGAGCTGCCGTGGTTGGTACCCAGCACGCGCATGCCGCCCACCAAGACCGTCATCTCATGGGCGGTGAGACCCATGAGTTGAGCACGGTCCAGCAACAGTTCTTCAGGGCTAACGGCATAGTGCTTTTCAACCCAGTTGCGAAAACCGTCGTGGATGGGTTCAAGTACGGCAAACGATTCGACATCAGTCATGGCATGGGTCGCATCACCACGGCCCGGTTTGAACGGCACGGGAATGTCAAAGCCTGCGGCTTGGACCGCTTGCGCCACACCCACATTGCCCGCCAGCACAATCACGTCGGCCACGCTGGCACCTGCGTCTTTGGCAATGACTTCGAGCACAGCCAGCACGGTGGCCAAACGCTCAGGCTCGTTGCCTGCCCAGTCTTTTTGTGGGGCCAAGCGAATGCGCGCACCGTTGGCACCGCCGCGTTTGTCAGAGTGGCGGAAAGTGCGGGCGCTGTCCCATGCGGTGGCCACCATGTCACGCACGCTCAAACCGCTGGCGGCAATTTTTGCTTGGACAGCGGCCACGTCGTAATCGACTTTGCCTGCGGGCACGGGGTCTTGCCAGATGAGGTCTTCTGACGGCACTTCGGGCCCGATGTAGCGGGCCTTGGGCCCGAGGTCGCGGTGGGTCAGCTTGAACCAAGCGCGTGCAAACACTTGAGAGAAGTATTCGGGATCTTTGTAAAAGCGCTCTGAAATTTGGCGATACGCGGGGTCCATCTTCATGGCCATGTCGGCATCGGTCATCATGGGTTGAACGCGAAGGGTGGGATCTTGCACATCCACCGGCATGTCTTCTGGCTTGATGTGGATCGCTTTCCACTGCGACGCGCCAGCGGGACTGTGGGTGAGTTCCCATTCGTGGTTGAGCAGCATGTGGAAATAGCCGTTGTCCCACCGGGTGGGATGCGTGGTCCATGCGCCTTCGATGCCGCTAGAAACGGTGTCGCGGCCCACGGCACGTGTGATGTGGTTGATCCAGCCCAAGCCTTGCTCGGCCACGTCCGCCGCTTCGGGCACAGGGCCGAGGTTGTTTGGGTTGCCATTGCCGTGTGCTTTGCCCACGGTGTGGCCCCCTGCAGTGAGGGCCACGGTTTCTTCATCGTTCATGGCCATGCGGGCAAAGGTGATGCGTACGTCATGCGCTGTTTTGAGCGGGTCGGACTTGCCGTTGACGCCTTCGGGGTTCACATAGATCAAGCCCATTTGCACAGCGGCCAAAGGATTTTCTAAAGTGTCGCGATTGTCGCCGTCGTAGCGGGTCGCACCGAGCCACTCTTTTTCGACGCCCCAATAGATGTCTTGCTCGGGGTGCCAAATGTCTTCACGGCCAAATGAAAAACCAAAGGTCTTGAGGCCCATGGACTCATAGGCCACGGTGCCCGCAAGCACGATGAGGTCGGCCCAGCTGAGTTTGTTGCCGTATTTTTTCTTGATGGGCCACAGCAAGCGACGGGCTTTGTCGAGGTTGACGTTGTCGGGCCACGAGTTGAGCGGCGCGAAGCGCTGGTTGCCGGTGCCCGCACCGCCACGGCCATCGGCGATGCGGTAAGTGCCGGCAGCGTGCCACGCCATGCGAATCATCAAGCCGCCATAGTGGCCCCAATCGGCAGGCCACCAATCTTGGCTGTCGGTCATGAGCGCGGTCAGGTCTTTTTTGAGCGCGGGCACATCGAGCTTTTTGACTTCTTCGCGGTAATTGAAGCCAACGTCCATGGGGTTGGTCTTGGCGTCGTGCTGGTGCAGGATGTCCAAATTAAGCGCGTTGGGCCACCAAGGCAGTTGGGTGCTGGCGTGGGTGGTGTTGGCGCCGTGCATGACGGGGCATTGACCTGTTGCGGGTGATGCGTTTTGCTTGCTACTCATACCACGACTCCTTCGAGATGCTATTGAATGGAGGTTCAGTGTAGAGAAAAACATCCTGCCTTGGGGTGGTATTTCACACGCAGTGTGATCGTCACACGGTGTTGAACAGCGCACAGACAAACGCCACCGAAAGGTGGCGTTTGTGAGGGAAAGCCGCTACAAAAACTTAAGCCGTTTTTGGCGCATCCAAATTGCGCAAGCGAATGTGCAATTCGCGCAACTGCTTTTCGTCCACGAGGCTTGGCGCTTGTGTCAACAAGCACTGCGCGCGTTGGGTCTTGGGGAAAGCGATCACGTCGCGGATGGATTCAGCGCCGGTCATCAAAGTGACGATCCGGTCCAAACCGAAGGCCAAACCACCGTGTGGCGGTGCGCCGTATTGCAGCGCGTCGAGCAAGAAACCGAACTTGAGCTGAGCTTCTTCGGGCGTGATCTTCAACGCGTCAAACACTTTTTGTTGCACGTCCGCGCGGTGGATACGCACCGAGCCGCCACCCATTTCCCAGCCGTTCAACACCATGTCGTAGCCCTTGGAGATGCACTTCTCGGGCGCGGTGACCATCCAGTCTTCGTGGCCATCTTTGGGCGCGGTGAAGGGGTGGTGCACGGCGGTGTAGCGTTGGCTTTCGTCGTCGAACTCGAACATCGGGAAGTCGACCACCCACATGGGGGCCCAACGGTCTTCGAACAAACCGTTCTTCTTGCCGAACTCACTGTGGCCGATCTTGATGCGCAAAGCACCGATGGCGTCGTTGACAATTTTCGCCTTATCAGCACCGAAGAAAATCAAGTCGCCATTTTGTGCGCCTGTGCGTTCCAATACAGCGGCCAAAGCTGCGTCGTGGATGTTCTTGACGATGGGCGACTGCAAACCGTCACGACCTTTTGACAAGTCGTTGACGCGGATATAGGCCAAGCCTTTGGCACCGTAGATCTTGACGAACTCGGTGTACGCGTCGATCTCGCCACGGCTGATGCCGCCACCTTCAACAGAGCCGTTTGGCACGCGCAAGGCCACCACACGGCCGCCCTTCATATTGGCGGCGCCAGAGAACACTTTGAAGTCCACATCGCCCATGACATCGGTCAACTCGGTGAACTGCAACTTCACACGCAAGTCTGGCTTGTCAGAGCCGTAGATGTGCATGGCGTCTTGGTAGGTCATGACGGGGAACTCGCCGAGGTCTACGCCAATCGTTTTGGTGAACACGCGCTTGATCATGCCTTGGAACATGTCGCGAATTTCTTCCTCGGTCAAGAACGAGGTTTCAATATCAATCTGGGTAAATTCAGGCTGGCGATCGGCACGCAAGTCTTCGTCACGGAAGCATTTGGTGATTTGGTAGTAACGGTCATAGCCCGCCACCATCAACAGCTGCTTGAACAACTGAGGCGACTGTGGCAACGCAAAGAAATGACCGTCGTGCACACGGCTAGGCACGAGGTAATCGCGCGCGCCTTCGGGCGTGCTCTTCGTGAGCATCGGTGTTTCGATGTCAACGAAGCCG
The DNA here is from genome assembly GCA_947373245.1 of Comamonadaceae bacterium. GTDB lineage: Bacteria > Pseudomonadota > Gammaproteobacteria > Burkholderiales > Burkholderiaceae_C > Limnohabitans. Next base: position 1,614 of record CANBWY010000009.1, on the reverse strand, counting down.
TTCTCGTCCAAGTACTTGCGCACTTCCATGGCCACTTTGTAGCGCAGCATCAGGTTGTTTTGCATGTACGGGCGACGCAGATCAAGCACGCGATGTGTGAGGCGCGTGGTCTCAGACAAGTTGTCGTCGTCAATTTGGAACGGTGGCGTGACCGACTCGTTCAACACGATGAGTTCGTGGCACAACACTTCAATCTTGCCGCTCTTCAAGCCTTCATTGGTGGTGCCATCAGGACGGGCGCGCACCAAGCCTTTGACTTGGATGCAAAACTCATTGCGCACGTTCTCGGCCACTTGGAACATTTCGGGACGGTCAGGGTCGCACACCACTTGCACGTAGCCTTCGCGGTCACGCAAGTCGATGAAGATCACGCCGCCGTGGTCACGACGGCGGTTGACCCAGCCGCACAGGCTCACGGTTTGGCCTTGGAGGGCTTCGGTCACCAGACCGCAATAGTGGGAGCGCATTGCCATTTTTAGTTTCTCTTTTCGTTGATAGCTGGGGCGCTAGGGGACACAGCGCCCATGGAGATGACATACGTCAGCGCCTCGTCGACGCTCAAATCGAGCTCGATGACATCGCTGCGCGGCACCAGCAAGAAAAATCCGCTGGTGGGGTTGGGGGTGGTGGGCACGTAGACGCTCAAGTGGTCGGCCCCCAATTTGTCGGCCACTTCGCCCACGGGCGTGCCAGTTTGGAAAGCGATGGTCCACATGCCTGCGTGCGGGTATTGCACCAACAAGGCTTTGCGAAACGCATTGCCATTGCTAGAAAACAACGTGTCGGACACTTTTTTGACGCTGGCGTAAATCGACTTGACGATGGGGATGTTGGTGAACAACTTGTCCCACTGACGCACCAGCCATTTGCCCAGTACGTTGGAAGCCAAAGCACCGGTGAGCAGCAAGACCAGTAACACCAAGATCACGCCCAAACCTGTCATGTTGCGCAGGCTTGTGACTGTGTCTTGCGACACCAAAGGGCGAAACTTAGAAATGGTGTCGATGAAGATGCCGTCCATCACACCCACGAGCCAAGTCAGCACCCAGACCGTAATGGCCAAAGGCGTCCAGACCAAGAGGCCAGCGAGCAGGTATTTTTTAATCGGCATGAAGTGCTTTGCGGTTTTGAAAAATCAGTGACACGCGCAGCCCGTGGCGCAACCGCCCGAAGCTGCTGGCGTAGTGGAGCTGCTAGATGCGGTATCCGTGCTGCCGCTGGAACTGGCGCTGGTCGTGGCTGCGGCAGCTGTGCCCGCTGTTGCTGCAGGGGCAGATGTGCCGCCCGTGCCGCCTTTGAAATCGGTGGCGTACCAACCCGAACCTTTGAGCTGAAAGCCCGCAGCGGTGAGTTGTTTGGAAAATGTAGGCTTGCCGCACTCGGGGCAATCCGTCAGCGGTGCATCCGCAATTTTTTGTAGCACGTCCTTGGCATGACCGCAGGACCCGCATTTGTAGGCGTAAATTGGCATGGCGAGGGTGTTCGGTAAAACCCTGAATTATAGGCGCCCAGCCCCTATTTCAAGGGGCGGCAGACATCTGCACCGCCCTCTTTCGTCCGTGAAGTGCCGACTTAGGCGGCGCCCACCAGTTTGTGGTGGCTGGCGTGGGCGTT
>CANBWY010000008.1 GCA_947373245.1 Comamonadaceae bacterium | reverse complement strand
ACTCTAGCTGAGTCAATTAATTTGTGGCTTCCGACATCAATGCTTCGACAGCAAGTCCTTGTGATTAATCCGAATCGTTTGTACGACTTTCAATGAAGCTAGGCGTTCTGCCTGTGGTGAAAAATCTTTGAACGACGGCAATCAGCCTATTGCAGCCTTTTAGGCGAGTGAGCTGGAGACGGGTTTGGTCTGATCGCCATTATTGGAATTCCAACGGTGAATGTCTCTGAAGGGTTGAAAAATGGTTATCTAAATTAACTCGTCATCCGTGGTGATAACGGTACTCCTGAGTGAGTCCACTGAACCCATAGGACGTAGCCCTCACATCCTGCACATAGATGTAACTTTCATTGTGCAAGTCACCAAGTAGCGTCGAAAAAGCATCAAACGCTTCCCGGATGTACTGAGCTTTTTCAGCTTTGGTGTTGGTTTCGTCGGTTACTTTGATATCAAAGTAAATACTGCTCTTGCCATGCTCCGCCAACGACTTGCCCGCAACAATCCAGTCTTCCGGGTGGACGTACTCTATGGCTATCGCGGTGACCTCCGGGTCCTTGTGCAAAATTCTGCTGGTAAGTTCCAAGAGAATTTTCGAGATACTCTTTGTCATCTCCTTTGACCGCTGTCCGCTGACTTTTACATTCAAAATTGGCATATGAACTCCTTTAATTAGCTATGCAACTATATAAACAAGAAATGCTCATTCAAGGCCTGAACGAACACTACGAATCTTCGACACTGTTTCTCCAAATTCAGCCTCGCCCAGAAGCCTTTTGAGCTTACTGGTCACTGTCCCGCTTGCTTTATTTAATGCAGCATGGATGGCAATGGCATTCTTTGTAGGTTGGATACAGACTTCTCGTCCATCTCCATCGCGCCCACGTCGCTCAATGAGCCCCTTAGTTTGCAGGAAGTCCAATGCGCGTGTCGCGGTAGGTCTGGCTATGGAGAGTTCATCTGCAAGTTCGCGCTGAAGCAATCCAGGTTTGGCAAGTATCACCCGCAGCATGAACGCTTGCGGCGGAGACAACCCAAACATCGAAAATGCTTCAGTCCATTCACGCTCAAGGCGACGAGCCAAAGCGGTGGTGTTGAAATATAAGCAATGGTCAAACATCGTAGATAGCATACTTGATTTTGATTAGCTATGCAACTACCTATGCATTCATCAACCGGTGATTTGTAATACGGTTAAAGCGGATATAGGAAAACCAAATCTGACTGTTGGCTCTTGGCCAAGAATGAGCGCATACGAAAACTTCCGTTCTCCATGAAACTAGGTGATTCATTAAGCATGCTTATGACCAAGTCTGCCACTCTAAATAAACTGTTTTTGCCAAAGGTCAGGCAGCGCATTTCGCGTGAACCACATCATGCCCATTTCCTGTAAATGCTGACCTTTAAGAATGTGCTGAACAAGCAAAGGATCTAAAAGTGTGATGCGTAGTAGCTCATTGACCGTGCTTGGATTTAGCCCTTCCAGTTGGGCGATCTCAGTGCCACTCTTTACTTCACCCGCATCCAACAACCGCTGCCAGTAAAACGCCCGCGCTAACCCTTGCAGCAAAGGAATATTGATGCAAGGGTCGACAGCGTTGTCAGGAGTTCTTCCTCCGGCGAATTCAAGTTCATCCAGAACAGTTTTCCGACCTGGCCGACGTTTGAGCTTGAGCGAAATACGCGTTGTGATACGCAAAGGTGCTTCGGCCTTGGGAGTCATTTCGCTCATGCCAACATCTCCATGTCCAGTCGCTCAGCACCCACCGTTTTGGGTTTCATCGTCTCGAGCAATGGCAACCATCCTTCGGTGCGCCAGTTGATCGCAATCGAATCGTCTTCCAAGGTAACCCGCTCAACTAGGCTGCGAATGATGTTGCGTTTGATTTGATCAAAGAAGGTATCCCAGATATTGGCAGTTCGCTGCAAGATAAGCACCACAGCTTGAGGCTCTGGAATACCGGGGTTGAGTGCTTGGATCTGATGCCAATAGTTGTTGAGCATCGTTCCCGATCGCAAAAAATCAAGAACCTGTTCGGTCACCGCGTTCTCCACCAAATCGGCGGGTTGGTTTGGAATGTCGCTGTGACATGCACCAGAATTCACCTTTTTGTTGTGCACGTAGTAACGGTAAACCTTCCCCGATTTCTTCTGTGTTGCCACAGGTAGGTACAAATCTCCCTCTGGGCTGTAGATCAGGCCTCGTAGCAAGAATTCCGCTTGAGCCTTCTGCGACCAAGCCGACCTGGTGTTTTCTTCGCCATCTTTTGTCATCAGTTTTTGAACATGCTCCCAAGTAGCTTGATCGATCAAAGGCTCATGTGCACCCGCAAAGAATTGCCCCTTGTGCTGTAGTTGACCCAAATACACCCGGTTGTGCAGGACCTTGTAGAGCGCCTGTTTGCAAAAATGGCGTCCCGTCTTGGTCAAGATTTTTTGGTCCTTCATGTCTTTGACCATCAGTGTTGTGGAGTGGGTGCGTCTGTACGTGTCAAAAATCCACTTCACGGTTGCAGCTTCTTGCCGATCAACTAGCAGCAAGCGGTTTTCAACTCGGTAGCCTAGAGGCACCGGTCCACCCATCCAGATGCCTTTGCGCTTGGATGCGGCTATCTTGTCGCGGATGCGCTCGCCGGTCACTTCACGTTCGAACTGGGCGAATGACAGCAGCATGTTGAGCATCAGCCGACCGGTGGAGGTGGCTGAGTTGATCTGCTGGGTGACCGAGCTAAAGCTGACCTGGTGCTTGTCAAAGACCTCCACCATCTTGGCAAAGTCAGCAAGCGAGCGTGACAGGCGGTCAATTTTGTAGACCACGATCATGTCCACTTTGCCAGCCTTGATGTCGGCCAGCAGCCGCTTCAAGCCGGGACGCTCCATGTTGCCACCGGAGAAGCCGGGATCTTCGTAGGTGTCTTGAACCACAACCCAGCCTTCAGTGCGTTGGCTCATGACAAAGGACAGACCTGACTCGCGCTGCGCATCAATGGAGTTGAAAGACTGGTCCAGCCGTTCGTCGGAGGAGACGCGGCAGTACACCGCACATCGTTTAGGTGCCACCATGGTCATACAGCCCCCTTGGACTTGAGGCCAAAGAAGGCCGGGCCGGACCACTGGGTTCCGGTGATGGTTTTGGCAATGGCAGACAGGCTGCGATAAATCTGGCCGTTGTATTCATAGCGGCCATCGGCCAGTACCTGCACCCGGTACTCTTGGCTATCAAACTCTCGCACCAGCGTGGCACCGGGCATGGCCACTGCTTTGGCTGGGGTTTTGCTCTTGATCGATGAGAACTGTTGACCGTAGTTGGCCAACATATCACGGGTGGACTGAGACAGGCTACCGAAGGTCAACTCCTGCAACCGGTATGCCAGTCGTGAGGTCATGAATTTGCGATTGGGGTGAATTGGCCTGCGCGGGAAATGGTGATCCCACAGTTTCCAAAGCTCAGGCATCTTCATCTCATGCAAGGCTGTGACCTCGCTTTGAATGGCGTTGAGTTGGTCGATGCTGCGCTGCTCGCGCGGGGTGATGGATCGTGGCTTCATTGGCGAACTCCTTGTTCTGTAGACGGGTTCGTATTGACGCTCTGCCAGGCATGGAAGTCCACAAACTCATCTCTGTCAGTGGCGTAAACCTGACTGTTATTTGTTTTAGTCAGTAATTCGTGTTGACTGACAACGCCACGAGCCACCAGATCACCGATCTGGTGAAGGGAGAGGTAGCCACTTTTCTCAGACTGCTTGCCGAGGGCTTTTATTGATGGGTTTTGGGGTTGGGTCATGGATAGGCACTTATTGCAAAAACTGTCCATGAATCGTAAGAACGACCCCCTTAAAAAGTAACGTGTTTTAGCGGCCCAAAGGGGGACAACTCTTTCTAAGGTCGCATGGTTGTTAGCTTTTGGGTAGGCCTGCCTGATGGAATCAGGCCTCTGTTGATGGTTTTGACAGATTTACCAAATGCTGTATATTTATCCAGCAAACCTGACATTTACCCATCAAAGCTCAAGTCCTCAAGGCCCTGAGTTGGGACGCCTCATTGCCGAAATAAAAACGATTAAAGGAGACAACTGTGAGCAAAATACAAAATTACGCAGACATTCTGATAAATCTTCCCATTGATGAGACGCTCAAAACGTTCTTGGAGCGGCACGCGCTGCCGTTGCCAAAGGGGTGGAGCTGGCAAGACAACACTTACACGTCACGCACACTGGTCAAGCTCATCCAGAGCTACCTAGATACGGTTAAGCGTGACCGCATCATTGCGGGCTTGCATGCAAGTTCAACACTTGCACACCCACTGGGTAAGCAGGCCATGTTTCAAGCAACCCATGACAAGCCCAGTGAGTTAGTCGGACTGATTGGTTGCAAAAACGATTTGCATCGCTCGTTCTGGCTCTACGTCAACCACCCCGCATTGTTTGAGGCTGCAGCTGAGATTGATTATTTGGACCAGCACAGCCAGCAGGCCCAACAGCATGATCTGGGGCTACGACGCGAGGTCAATCGTGACGAGCGTTCGATCACTGACTTCTGCGACGCGATCAAAGTCTTCTACCAACGCGAGTTAGGTTGTGGCGAGGTGTGTGTGGTCAATGTGCTGGATCGTTCGCAAGGTACTCAGTTGATCACGATTCACGCCAAAGATCTCGCTACTGCGCGTCTGGAGTTCGAGGGCTCTCAGTTGCAGCGCCGAGTGGGTAGTCCAAACATTCACATGGTGCTGGAGTATTCGCAGATCACAGGAGTTGTACGAACCATCATCAGGGGCGGGGCGAAATATCACGCCATGCTGTGTGAGGCTTTTGCGGCGCATATGTTGGGTGTCAGTGCGGAAGCCCAGCGCATTCAACGCCCAGTGTTGGATCTCTCAAAGCTTCGCTTAGGGTTGCAAATTCCACAGGCATTCGAGGATGGTTTTGTGGGTTTGCAAGTTAAGAGCCTGCATTTGTTGAGCCCTTGTGAGCGGTTGAAAATTGAATGCTCGGCTAGTGGCTCCACAGATCGCCAATGCGTGACGGATTTGATTGGGGCGTATTTTCAGAATGAAAATCCACTCAGTCGTGGCTGGGAGATTCACGCTGCCACACTGAATCTGTTCATGGCTCCTGCACAGGGAAAGTCTCGTTGCCCACTCGTGAGCGTAGAGGTGACGAGCAAGGGTCGTTTGAACTTGCACAAGTTCGATGAAAAGTTGCGTACCCAGCTTGAGGGCTACCTTGTCCATCTCGAAATTCTTGAGCCTAAGCAGGCGCTGAACTTTCATGAAGCGGGGACAAAGGGGAATAGCCAGCCAATGAGCCTTTTCGAGTGAAGGAGCTCAGATGCCTGCGAATAAAAAGGCGATGGCTTTGGCTTCGTTTCTCCTGACCCGTGGCGGGTATTCCTACGAGCGTTCTATTCCTAAAACGCAAGTTAATGGACTGAAGATCCTTATCGAGCTTAAGGCGGTGGTGCCAGGACCGTTGGATTCACGTTATGCGAGTTGTTCGTTTTGTGGCTTGCATCGAGGTCCTGTTTTTCGGTGCGATGGTGAGATGCATGTTCAATGCCCAGACTGTGGTCCTTACAAGGTAGATTTATCTGAGCAACGTAACTGGGCAATTGATACCGAATGGATGATCAGAAAACTCCGAGCTGCATTGAACATACCTGCGCACATTGCTGTGCAAAAACTTCACGAAGGGGTGTGGCAGATCGGTGTCTACAAGAAACGAGCAGTTTTGCTGGCGCAACGCATTGAGCTTGTTGTGGCGAACGCGTTGCATCTGTTTCACGGTAAAACACCTCGCCCAGACAGTTGGGTGATCACGCCAAGGCCTCTGGGTCGAACCTCATCGGACCCACTCGCAGGCACAGCGACCTGGTGGCATCTTGAAGATCGCTTTGCGATTCACGGGAATGGGCTGCGGCTTGTGGGTGAGGGGAGCGATGAACTCAATCTTGCGGTACAGCCCAAATCGGCTGCGGTGCATGGGCCGTTTTCTGAAACCTTTGAATGGGTTCATTTGCCAGATTGGTCGAGTGAGCCCGTTCGGTTGACTGCGGCGCAGGCGGCAATCTTTGAGGTGCTCTGGCGGTATCGAGGACAACCTCAGTCAGCTGAGACGATTATGAGCAAGGCTCATCTGTCTAGTGACAAGCTCATTGATGTGTTCAAGGTCAAAACTGCGAACAAGGGAGACCCTACCTACGAAGGACCCATGCACGCCTACGAAACGCTTGTTGTCCGAAATCGTCGACTAGGTTTGTATTCACTAAGGTAATAGGCCGTTTAAATGGCGTTTGTTCCGAAGGTTTTCCATTGCTCATTGGAGATGAGGGTTGAGCGCGATACAGGTAGTTTTTTAAACCCATCAATCGAGCGAATCGCTTTAATCGCTGAGGATGACAAGCTGGAATTTAGCCATGGACTCAGCGACACGCTGCGAATGCACGATTGATTGATTGGTATATCGATGACTGCGCATTCTTCGTGCTGTGATTCATAAATGGCTCGAAATTCGCCCTCTGGTTTAAATCCAGATCTCTTGAGAAAGGGAAGACGGGGAACGGTGAATTCTCGTTTTTTTGCTTCGTTCAATGTGAGGTATTCGACTGTGTCGACAGAAATGCCGATTTGCTGGTTAAGAGCATTCAAAAGCTCTGCACGATCGAAGACGATACAAACTCCGGCAGGACCTTTCGAGAAAACATGCCAGTGGTGATATGTTTCAGGGACTTGTGAAAAACAAAGAGCAAGTAGCGTCGCTAGTTTTTTTTCGCGCTTTGTATTGCGACATGAAATATGCATCGTTGCGGTCATCCCAAGTTTTGGGATCTAGCAGCGTAATTTTCCTTGTGGAAAGCATGTGCAGCAATGCAGGAAGGTCGGTATAGCGCCTAAGATAATTGGGTACTTTGCTTGCCGCCATTGATTCACCTTGTCGATTTGATATGTAGCGAATCCTCAAAGAGGAGATAGTTTGCTTTTTAGAAACTTAACTACCGTGTTTAAGTCTGGTGCATGCAGTTGATTTTTCCTGATGAACGCTTCCCATTGCTTGGTTTTTTGCGCATCTTGACCAAAGCTTGCCGTCAATCCAACTGGAGTGGTTTGGGGCGTTCGTGTATTGCGACGTGCGAACGTCGCGTCAATGGCTTCAGTGAGTACTGCTGAATCAAGCTCTGCGGAATTAAAGATGACCCACATGTCAAAGTAATCTTTGAGCCTTGTATTGACCATACCCAAAGAGACGATCGCTTCATACTTTTCCGCCACGACTGTGTATCTAGGATAGATTCGTAACTTTGGTGCGGGTAGACCTTCGAGCATTACAGGGTAGTCTGCATGTTCAGGTGCTGGAGTGACTGCATCCCCGTAGCCTATGTCGATTTGAACGGGGCATCGTGCTGAGTCAACGTGCCCGATTAAAGTAACTCTCAGGCCGGAGTAGTTGGCTTCTTTTCTGATTTCAGCAACCTTGATGCTGCCAATGTCAAATTGAATTCCGTCATCGCATTCAATGCCGCACATTTCTTGAAATGTGGCGAGTACCAGCGGCTCTTCGGCAAGACCAAACCCGAGCAAGTCGATGTCGCGGGTCGGCCTCATCGGGACATCAAACCACATGTCAAAGAGCAGTGCGCCTTTGAGCAAGAAGTTGTCCTTGTTGGTGGAGACGCTAAGACGATAGAGCATGCGCTCAAGCCCATATCGCGTTAGAACAAGCGAAAAGTCCTGATTCTCGGCCTTGGCTTTTGCGAGCAAGCGAGCGCGAACGGCAGCAGGTGAGTAGTTCATGAGGCAAGTGCTTCTAGGTAGGGGCGCATTACATTTTGTACACGGCACAGCTTGCTGAAGTGCCAAAGCTCATCCATCGTCACGCGCTTGGACGTCCAAGCTTCCTTTAGTGCCTCAAGTGCAACGTCCAGCCCAATCTTGTTCCTGAATTTAAAGCAATCTGCGATCGTTTTGGGAATGCTGGTGATCTTTATCTCAACGCCATCAATTTTCTGTTTCGTGACTCCGGCAGTCATCGTTTCCCCACCGAAGCGAACGACATGCAGCGGTGGGTAAGACATTTTCGGAATGCGGTCCTTGTTGCCCACGGCAATCCACACCTCATGCGGGGCTTGTGTGGTCAGTCCGTGAAACGACAGGGCTGACAGCAGGCAGACGAGCGTTTTAGGGTGCTTGCTTGTTATTTCCGCGAGGCTTGAGAACTCAGTCTCTTTGCGTTGAGGTGTGGCATAGAGCCCACGGCTTACTTGATGAACGATTCCTTGCTTGGCTAGTCGGGCTAGATACACGCGTGAATAGCCACGTGCCACGGCGTCACTTGGGCGCAGTAGAGCACGACGTTTGATCAGACTAGCTATAGAGGATTGGCGGATCGTCATGGAAAGAATTATCACATAACGTCGGTATTTGTCAATAAATACCGACGTTATGTGACTTTCTTAAAAAGGAAGACCGGCACTACCCCAATGGCGAACTGGAGTTTTCGCATAAGTTCACCAATCAGTTCCTTATCAGTTCTCCATTGATTTCCTGAAATAGAGCCGTTGTCCCTCTACTAAATCAAAGGAGTAAATATGCATAAGCTTCTTGCAGCGCTGCTTGAATATCCTTGTCACTAGTTCCTGCACCAGCGATGGCCAACGCTGCATTGAGAGGAATCCGCCCGCTTTCCACAGCGACGAGTAATCGCTCTTCACCGTTATCGAGTAATTGCAATAGTCCATTGACGTAGTCTTTGCTAAGTCCTGTTTTCTCACCAATGGTTTTTTTGTCATAGCCTTGATCGCGCAGCTTTGCAATACCCGATAGAAGCTCTAAGGTGCGGCCTTGGCGGCGAGCTATGTTCTCGGCAAGGCTCATGATGAATGCATCTTCATCACTGACATGAACCACCATGGCAGGGATGGTGATTTCACCTAAGGACCTGAGAGCTTTAAGGCGGCCTTCGCCGCAGATAAGCATGAATTTTTCGTTGCCATCTGCATCGGTGCGGGGTGTCACCGTGATCGGTTTTTTAAGACCAATGGCTTTGATGTTGCCAACAATCTCGTCAAAAACTTTGCCGTTACGCTCACGCGGGTTGAGGACCTCGATCTTGTTGATCGGAATCATCTGTAAATCAGTTGTTGGGTGTACTTTGCTCATGCAGCTCTCCTGACGCGTGTGCGTTCTGCCATTCCGTGAAGGTAGTCCAAGTTGTCAAAACGGTAGCTTTCAAATTCAATGCCGTTGTGCTCAGCCAGATTGATGCGTGGCGAACCAAAATCCAATCGCGGAAGCAAGTAGTAATCCAAGGGGGTTTGGTTGGTCTGATCCAAACGCAAAGCCACGGTGATGTCGGGGCAGAGGCTGGTGTCAAATCGGACTTTCCAGCGATAGCGCCCACTGTCCGTGGTCTGGCAGCGCGCCAGTACTATGGAAACGCTGAACTCACGGTTGACGTTGAGGAGGTCGGTAGCTGGATCCCGTATGACCGAGCCTCCGAGGTCTGCAATGGCTCGCTCAGTCTGAGTAATGATTTCAGGGTGCAGTTTGCGCAGAAATTTATTGACCTCAAGGAATCGGTAATCACGGTCGGGCGTGAAACCCACAGCTTCATAGGCTCGAATCAAGCTACCAAAGCGATGGATGTAGGCCGCAGCCGATGGCATGCCTTCGGCTTCATCGATGATGAGGCCTGACAAAAAGCCCCGATGCTGATACAGGTTACGCAGTTTTTCAATCAGCTCCTCACTGCTGAAACGGTGTGCTCTCGCACGAACGATGCCTTGCGCTATGTAGAACACGTCCGGCGGAACAATTGCTTCGAACGCGCCTTCCTTCTTGATCCACATGTCAGCTTGGTTTGTGATGCGGTGTTTTTTGAGTTTGAATGAGATTCGGTTGTAGATGTTGTTGCCGATGTATTTTTCGTTGGTCAGTACTTCACGTACCGTTGCACGCGTCCAGTAGCGATCCAAATCGGTTCTGATGCCATCATCATTGAGTCGCTTGGAAATTTCTGATTCCGACACGCCTTCATCGGTGAACCAACGATAGATCTGGTTCACAACATGAACCTCCGGATCAGGTCCTGGCATCAAAATTACCCGATCTGTTTGCAGGCTCTTGTGCTCACCCCGTGACAGTTCACCTTTGACCGAGCCAGTCTGATCGATCAATACCCGGCGCAGCCCAAATCCAGCTGGGCCGCCTTGGCGAAATCCAAGCTCAATCAGACGGCATTGGCCCGCAAATACCTTGGCCGACAGTTCCCGGCTGTATTCGCCCGCCATGGCCCGTTTCACGCCCTTGACGATGGTGGAGACAGGGGAGCCGTCGTTTTCAAACTGCTCTGCCACGTATTGGACGTGAATGCCTTTGCGTTTGAGAATGTACTCGTAATAGGCTGCTTCGTCAGCGTCTTGAAATCTCCCCCAACGACTGACGTCGTAGACCAAGACTAAATTGAAATCAGCAGCTCCTGACTCAACGTCTTTGATCAACTGCTGCAAAGACAGGCGACCACCAATATTTAAGCCACTCTTGCCTGAGTCAGCATAGGTGCGAACGATTTCGATGCCACGAAAAGCAGCGTACTCCCGGATCTTGTCGGATTGGTTTTCTGTTGAGTACTGCTGGTGCTCGGTCGACATCCGAACGTATTCGGCTGCTCGAATAATAGATGGTTGGTCCGGTACCTCATTGGTGGACTCGACTGCTTGCATAAGACCCGATCGCTCAATGTTTTTAATTGTTTCTCTCGGGCTTGCGTTTTCACTTCAGCGGTGAGTGGGGTGCTGGTGGTGACCAATCCCACACGTAGCTGAAGTGATTGCCATGCATAGTGCCGAGAGCTCATTTCGACGCAACGGTAATGCTGGTAGTGCGAAATGGCTATCAAGTCCTATCTTTGCAAGCGTCTGTTTTGCAAAAGCTATCGGCATTGACAGGTGTTATCTCCACAATCCACGCGTCTGTTTTGCAATTCGCATCTACTTGGATATGTCTGATTCGATAAATTCCAGGTGGTATTTCGTTCGGCGGTATTGACACATCAGAAGTTTGCTTTTCCAATGCCTGGCCATCTTGCGATCGAGACCGTTGTTGTTTGCGATTTTTTTGCGTGTACTCAGGATTGGCTGCACGGTAATCACGCGAATAGTCAGGATTGCGAGTGCGCCAGGCCCGTTGTGCATCCTGTTGGTTTTCTCGGTAGAAGGGATCGTCCAGCATTTTTTTGCGTTGCCATTGCTGTCGCCGCTCACGTTGGCAGGCCGGGTTGGCGCAGAAGGCTTGTTTGGGCACTTGGGGGCGTGCTACAAAAGGTTCGCAGCAGCAGACGCAGATCTTGGTAACCATCAGATTTCTCCATACAAAATCTGTATGGGAACTTCTGACAATCGGGAGCTTGTCCATGGGCGAATCAAATGCCGCCCAATTTTGAAGCGTGCATGCTGTATGTCTTGGAATTAAATGGTTCTTTAATGGCTTGCATTTAAATTAAAGAATCCTTTAAAATGGAAAATCAAATTAAAGCCTCCTTGAATATGATCCGTGCAGCAGGTACTTACGAAAAATCCACCACCCTTGGGGAGGAGGTGAATGCGTTTGTTCCGTTTGCACTTCCACCTTCGACGCCGAGCATTGATCCTCAGAGCTATGTAGAGCTCAACCGAAAAGCGGAGATGGCGCTGGCTCGTCTTTCGGGGGTGTCAGGACTTGTGCCATCTGTGGATTGGCTGCTTTACAGCGCTATACGCAAAGAGGCACTATTAACTTCTCAGATTGAGGGTACTCAGGCGACCATCACGGATTTGTTTGATGAGGAGGCTGGGCTTGATGTCAGTAACACCGATGACGTCGAGGAGGTGACGAATTACATCGCGGCCTACAAACTGGTACGTGAGAATTTAAGGGATCCCAAAGGGCTGCCAATCAGTGTTCGGTTGATGTGCGAGGCTCACAAGCTCTTGCTGAATGGTGTTCGTGGGACCGGCAAACAGCCAGGGGACCTGCGACGCTCGCAAAATTGGATTGGTGGGACGCGTCCCGGCAACGCTGTTTTTGTTCCACCGCCTGCGGAGAAAGTTTCAGGGCTACTCAGTGACTTGGAAAAATTTATCCATGATCACTCGGTCGGCGGACCTGCCGTGCAGGGCGAAGAGGGGACATTGCCTGCATTGGTCGTGATTGCATTGGTGCACGCACAGTTCGAAACGATTCACCCATTCTTGGATGGAAACGGACGAATTGGACGGCTGTTGATTTCTGCGTTGTTCGAGGACATGGGCGTATTGCCTGAACCGCTGATGTACGTGAGTGGCTACTTAAAACAGCATCAGATGGAGTACTACCGACTGCTGTCCGGTGTTCGGAAGGACGGGGACTGGGAGTCGTGGATTGCGTTTTTCCTTGAAGGCGTGTGCGTTGCTGCAACCGATGCGGAGAAAAGCATTGTTCAGATTGCCACCTTAGTTGCCGCTGACCGTCGCAAGTTGCTTGAGTCGCCCAAAGTCAATGCGGCAGCCTATAGGCTATTTGAGTTGTTGCCGATGATGCCAAGATTTACGGTCGAGAGGGTTCGCAAGGTACTGGAAACAACTTTTCCGACAGCCAACGCGGCGGTCAAAACTCTGGAAGAGTTGGGACTCATTGGTGAGACAACGGGGAATAAAAAGAACCGGAGTTTCAGCTACTCGGCCTATATCAACTTGTTGTCTCAGTGAGTTTCGCGCCGCAGGGGAGCCTAGAAGTCGTATGGCACTAGGTTGGTGCAAAAAAATGTGGACGCGGGTTCAAATCCAAACCGCTCATTCACGCTCTAGTACCACCCAGCATGTTTGAGTGTGAATAGAAAGTTGCCAAGTCGTCAACCATCCACCACCATTTGCAACGATAAAGGCTGTCAAGTAGCGATGCTTGACAGCCTTTTTTCTTTTACAAATCAAAGGTTTAGTGCTGAATTTATCAGTTTTAGTCCGGCGTGATTCAATGACCTACTCATGAGGTTCGGGGGCGCAGGAGGGGGTGTTTATGTATTTTGGGTGGTAGATTTTGTCTTACACCCCCACCTTGATTTGGAGCGAGTCACGTTCATGTTCTCAAAAGTAACTGCGCGTATCAAGGCCGAGAGAGTTGGTTGTTCTCGACCCGAACCACGTCACCCACACGGTATCCCGGATGGCTGGCATATTCAAAATTCGACGTGTGCCCATTGGGCATTTTGACGGTGACAGTCCACACCTTGTGGGTGTTGGCGCGTTGCTCGATCTCTTTTCCTGCATACGCCCCACCTGCTGCTCCAGCTACAGTGGCCAAGTCCTTGCCAAAACCACCTCCCAATTGATGGCCTAGCACGGCACCCACCACGCCACCGGTGATCATGCCAACGGCGCTGCCTTCGCCAGCCTTTTCGGTCTGACTTACCGCCACGACTTGCGCGCAATCCGGGCAATTGGCAACTGTTGCAGCCGTTGGTGCGCTGACACCCATGCGCGCTTTGGCGCTTGCCATGGCGTTGTCGTACTCAGTCTTTGCATCGCGCTTGCACTGCATGCGGCTGGTAGTCGTCGGTTCACTGTTGCAAAGCTGCTGATCCTCTTTGTAACGTGTCATGGCCTGCTTGCTATCGGTCGCGTACTGAGTTTGGGATGAGGCAGCGGTCTGTGCTTGCGCCCATCCAGCAGTGAATATTCCCATGGCGAGGGCGAGGGCTGCGTGGCGGGCATAGGATGGTTTGTACATAACTCCTCCTTCAATGAAGCAAGAAAACCAAAGTGGCGCTGAGTTAATTATTGAACAAGGCATGCCTTGATGCAATAGCGACCATACGACACTAAGAAAACGCACCTAACTTGGCTATTTTGTCGCTGGTATTGCACACAAACCACAAAGTTTGTCGAAAGAGACGCATAATGGGATGGTGCACATCTTCAAAGGTGTGCGCAAGTTAGGTGATAGGTCAGTTTCGCGTGCTACGGCGTTACTTCTTGGGTTTGTTGTGCTTCGGGACCCCATCGCTTTTGTTTCTTTGTATTTAATTGGAGTCCCCCATGGGCAATAAACTTTACGTTGGCAATCTGCCATACACCGTGCGTGACGGCGATCTCGAGCAATCTTTCGGTGAATTCGGTGCTGTCACTAGCGCCAAAGTCATGATGGAACGCGACACTGGCCGCTCAAAAGGTTTCGGCTTCGTCGAAATGGGCAGCGATGCCGAAGCGCAAGCTGCCATCGAAGGCATGAACGGCCAGTCTTTGGGTGGTCGTAGCATCACTGTGAACGAAGCACGTCCAATGGAGGCACGTCCTCCACGTACTGGTGGCGGCGGCTACGGCGGCGGCGCTGGTGGTGGTCGTTCCGGTGGCGGCGGCTACGGCGGTGGCGATCGCTCCGGCGGTGGCGGCTACGGTGGCGGCGGTCGCGGCGGCTACTAAGCCCTCCCTACTTGCTGCTGTCTCAGCTTCGCGCTGAGTCAAGCTCAAAGGCTTCAAAACTTCGGTTTTGGAGCCTTTTTTCATGGGCCCTGCCAATGTTCGTCTTCCTTGATGCTTGTCAAGTTGCGCGACACAGACCGCGGCTAAATTACATCTAAATTTAAGGGCAACACCATGCGCAAGATTATTTTTTTCATTCTGACTGTGGCTGTTCTCGGTTTGAACGGTTGTGGCTACAACACATTCCAAAGCTCGGATGAGCAAATCAAGGCAAGTTGGGCTGAGGTACTGAACCAGTACCAGAGGCGAGCAGATTTGATTCCCAATTTGGTGAGCACGGTCAAGGGCGAGACCAACTTCGAGCAGACCACCCTGGTTCAAGTGGTAGAGGCAAGGTCCAAGGCGACTGCGATCCAGGCCTCCCCTGAGCTGATCAATGACCCTGCGGCGTTTCAAAAATTTCAGCAGGCACAAGGGCAGTTGACGGGGGCCTTGTCTCGCCTGTTGGTGGTGTCTGAAAACTACCCCAGCCTCAAAGCGAACCAAGCCTTCAGAGATTTGCAGGCACAGCTGGAAGGCACTGAAAACCGCATCACGGTGGCGCGCAACCGTTACATCAAGTCGGTGCAAGACTACAACGTGACCGTGCGCACCTTCCCGTCCAACCTCACCGCCATGGCGTTTGGCTACAAAGAGAAGGCGAATTTCACGGTTGAGAACGAGAAACAAATCACCCAACCCCCAACCGTTAGTTTTGAAAAACCTGCCGCTGCTGGGGCAACCAAGTGACCTTCATCTGGACAGCCCTTCGCAGCCTCTGCGCTGTATGGCTGTCACTGCTGATGTGTGTTCCCGGTGTTGTCGGTGCGCAGGTGGCGGTGCCTGCGTTGCGGGGCCATATCACGGACCAAACAGCGACTCTCACGCCAGATGAGATGGCGAGTCTCGAACAGCAACTCGCCGAATTTGAGCGGCGCAAAGGCAGCCAGTTGGCGGTGTTGATGGTCGCCACCACGGCGCCTGAAGACATTGCACAATTTTCTTTGCGTGTGGTTGACCAGTGGAAGTTGGGGCGAAAGAAAGTGGATGACGGCGTCTTGCTCCTCGTGGCGAAAAATGACCGCACGCTTCGGATTGAAGTGGGGTATGGCCTAGAAGGTGCGTTGTCGGACGTGGTCAGCAAACGCATCATCAGTGAGGTCATCACGCCGCACTTCAAACAGGGCGATTTTTATGGCGGTATTGCTGCGGGCGTGGCGCAAATCATGCGCGTTGTGGAGGGCGAGCCCTTGCCTGAGCCGCCAAGATACCAAGGCGACGATTACCGAAGTTTTCGCCAGTTCGCGCCTTTCTTGTTCATTGTGGCCGTGGCGCTGGGGGGCTGGCTGCGGCATGCGTTTGGACAGCTGACGGGTTCTTTGATCACTGGTGTGGTGGTGGGCTTGTTGGCTTGGTGGGTGATTGGCGCGTTATTTTTCGCTGTGCTGTCCGGTATCTCGGCCGCGTTTGTTACGTTGTTGGGTCTGGGGCACCGACCGGGTATGGGTGGTTACTCAGGACGTGGGCGTGGTGGTTTTGGTGGTGGGGGCGGTGGCGGTTTTGGGGGTGGCGGCGCTTCTGGGCGTTGGTAGTGGCTGAGGTGTCCTTATGCGCACGCTGGCTGTCGTCGACGTTGCGACTTCAATGATCTCATTTGAAAGGTGTCTGACATGGAGAAATTTTTTCACAAATTTTCTGACCTCTTTGCACAATTGGGCATGCCCAATGATCCGAAACAAGTGAGTTTGTTCATTCAAACGCATGCGCCGCTGAATGCGTCTGTGCGCTTGGAAGATGCGCCGTTTTGGACCCCTTCGCAGGCAGCTTTGTTGCGTGAGGAATTGCTAGAAGACGCGGATTGGGCCGAGGCTGTGGACCAACTCAACCTCGCCTTACGAGGGTAAGGTGGTGCTGGCTAGCCGACTAGCAGCTTGTGCACCAAGTCTGCTGTGGTCGTGGCCTTGTATTTGCGCATCAGCTTGGCGCGGTAAATCTCTACCGTGCGGTGGCTGATGCCCAGTACTTTGCCGATTTCTTTGGAGGTCATGCCCTCCATCAAAAACGCGGCCACTTCACGTTCACGTGGTGTGAGCTCGGTGCGCACTGCGCGTGTCGCGCTGAGGTCTTCAAAACTCCAAATGCCTGCTTCGTGGGGTGAGTTAAGGTTCAAGGCGCGGCCCGTCACGTGGCACCAAAATGGCTCTCCTTTGAGGCGGCCGTCAATGCGTTTCATCACCCGATCGTCAGCGTAGAGGCCCTTGACATTGAGGCTCAGTTTGATGCGAGCGCCCGTGCGTTCGTACTCGTCGGCACTGGGGTACAGCACTTGGAAGGACTGGCCCATCAACTGCTCGCGTGTGGTGCCAAACATCTCGCACACGTGTTGGTTGCAGTCCACCATGGTGCGGTTGCGCGACAGCACCAGCCCGACGGGCGCGAGGTCAAAGGCTTGGCGGTAATCAATCATGGAGAAGGCTTTAAGGGGTCTGTGCTTACGAAGAACTACGTAGTTGAATACGTAGTATCGTAATGCCATTCTGTTGTACTTTGACTGGAGCATCCCTTGAACAAAGTTTTTCCTTCTGCGGCTGACGCGCTCAAAGACATCGTGGCCGACGGCCAGTTGATGGCGGTGGGTGGTTTTGGCCTGTGTGGCATTCCTGAAGCCCTGATTGACGCCTTGCGCGACACGGGTGTCAAGGACTTGACCGTCATTTCTAACAACGCTGGCGTGGACGGTTTTGGTTTGGGCAAGCTGCTTGAAACTCGCCAGATCAAAAAAATGATTTCTAGCTATGTGGGCGAGAACAAAGAGTTCGAGCGTCAATACCTCTCTGGCGAGTTGGAGTTGGAGTTCACGCCCCAAGGCACCTTGGCTGAAAAGCTGCGCGCGGGCGGTGCTGGCATTCCCGCGTTTTTCACCAAAACAGGCGTGGGCACCTTGGTGGCCGAAGGCAAAGAGCTGCGTGAGTTTGATGGCGAAACCTATGTGATGGAGCACGCCTTGGTGCCCGAAATTGCCTTGATCAAAGCCGATGTGGCTGACCGATCCGGCAACTTGCGCTTCAACATGACCGCACGCAACTTCAACCCTGCTGCTGCCACCGCTGGCAAGATTTGCGTGGTCGAGGTCGAGCGCATTGTGGCCACGGGTGAAATCGCTCCCGACGACATCCACTTGCCCGGCATTTATGTGCACCGCATCGTGCACAACCCCACGCCAGAGAAGCGCATTGAAAAGCGCACCACCCGCGACCGCAAAATCTAAAGGACAAACACCATGGCTTGGACCCAAGACGAAATGGCCGCACGTGCGGCAAGCGAACTGCAAGACGGTTTTTATGTGAACTTAGGGATTGGCATTCCCACACTGGTGGCCAACCACGTGTCTGACCATGTGGAAGTGTGGCTGCAAAGCGAAAACGGCATGCTTGGCATTGGTCCGTTTCCCTACGATGACGAAGTCGATGCCGACCTCATCAACGCGGGCAAGCAAACCGTCACCACCATCAAAGGCTCTGCTATTTTCGGTAGCGACCAGTCGTTCGCCATGATTCGCGGCGGCAAGATCAACCTCTCCATCTTGGGCGCGATGCAAGTGAGCGAGAAGGGCGATTTGGCCAACTGGATGATTCCCGGCAAGATGATCAAAGGCATGGGAGGCGCGATGGATTTGGTGGCGGGCGTCAAACGCGTCATCATCTTGATGGAGCACGTGGCCAAGAAGAAAGACGGCACAGAAGATTTGAAAATCTTGCAAAACTGCACCTTGCCTTTGACAGGCGTAGGCGTGGTGGACCGCATCATCACTGACCTCGCCGTGATGGACGTGGTGGCCGAAGGCTTGAAAGTGGTTGAACTAGCGCCCGGCGTGACCCGCGAGTTTTTGCAAAGCAAAACGGGTGTGACGTTGATCTAAGCAGATCGCCCAGCCCAACGACAAAGCCGCTCGTGTGAGCGGCTTTTTTATTTTGAGCTGTGATGGAGATCCCGACCAAAGCTAATCAACCGATATCAAAATGATCTTTCCAAGAAGATGCAACAGATTCAGGCACAAAAAAGTTAACGCCCACAAGCGGTGCATTTAGTTTGAACGTCAATGCCTTTAATCCAAGGTATTTCCAATTTGGCACACCCAAAGTTGAGACAGCATTGCAAGCAACAGATTCAATGGATTCGTTGTCTATTGCAATGTAAATCTTTCCATCAACAACAAACCGGATACCGCCTGTAGATCTGCACAAGGCTCCCAAGACGTCAAAATCACCCGTCTCTGGCCTGTAAAGCAGCGTGTCTGCAACGATTTCTTCTATCAGCTCAAAGTCAAAAAGACCACTGGTCTTTAAGGCATTCTTCGACATGTGTGAGTTTGTCTGGGTAATCCATAGAAAACATGCGGCTGAAGTCACTGCAATCACATTGCTTTCGTTCAAAAGCTGGCAATTTGTACCAAGTGAGTAATACACAACACTAACGCCGATGCTCAATATTGCAACACTGCAAAGAGCGTATGTGACCCACTTACGTGATTTAGTGTTCATTTTGTATGGCATTTTTTTGTTCCAATGGAACAACTTCAAAATCTTGTTTCTTGCAAGCAGATAACGTGCCTAATTTCAAAACAATAATTCATTTGCATAGTATATGGTGAAGACTTGTAAGAGTGGAATTGCGACATTCATCTCAATATGCAAGGAAATACAACCCGACATTTCCAAGAAGCTTTTGGACGTGTCCTTAGGCGGCTTCGCAAAAATGCGGATATGTCACAAGAGACTTTAGGTTTCGAATCTGAGCTACAACGAAACTATGTGTCGCTAATGGAGCTAGGGCGGTACCAACCGACCATTTCAACGGTGTTCAAGTTAGCCTATGCACTCAAAGTCACCCCTAGTTCAATGGTGAAGCTAGTCGAAGTAGAACTTGCGGATCAACGACAAACGAGGCGCTAACCATTCGCTGAATATTAGTAAATTTGTGGACTCTATTGCCGCTGGAATATGTGTTGCGTTTGAGGTGGCAGAAAAGTAGCTGGCGCTGTTAGATGCGCCAATAGCTAAGCCACTGAGAGAAATTTTTTGAGCGGGTGATGGGGATCGAACCCACGTTATTTGCTTGGGAAGCAAAAGTCCTACCATTGAACGACACCCGCATTGATATGTGGGATTGTATCCAAGAGTCAACTAAACTCGCGGCCTACTCATTGCCACAGAAAACGTACGATATGAAAAAAATGAGCAGAATTTACATTTGCTTGGTGGCGTTATTCCCACTGCTGGTGTGTGCACAAAGTTGTGATGACATCAAGGACAAAGACAAGGCCAGCTATTGCCGCGCAACAACGAACAACGATAAGTCGCAATGCCAAAAGATTGGCAGCAGTGATTTGCTTAATTTGTGTATGGGTAAAGTCGAAAACGACGTCAAATACTGCCGCCGTATCAGTACCGACAAAATCAAAAAAAGATGTGAAAACAGCATCCGCTAGGGATGCTGTCTTGGTGTGAGCTTGGGGCGCGTTTAGGCTTGCGCGAGGGCTTGCTGCATCACTTGGCCGACTTGACCGAAATACTCTTGTGCAGCTTGCGTGGGTACCAAGTATTTGGTGCGGCGGTTTTTACCTTCGAACACGGTGTCAATCAGACCCAAATCGCGCAATTGGTCTAACTTGCGGTGAATCGTGGCGGGTGAGGCGATGGAGTTCAAGGCCATCGCGTCGGTGACGGTCAACGGTTTTTCTTGGGCATGACGCACTGCAATCACTTCAAGCAGTTTTTTGGCATCTAAATCCATGGACGGCGATGTTTCATTGCCATCTAAGGCGTGAATCAGGTTAAGGAAGCGCAAGTAGATTTTTTTCGAGTCCATGATCGGGTATGCCTTTTCTTACATTCGTAAGTGAATGCCAAATTGTATACATCATTTTTATTGAAAAATTAGTGATACCACTTACCCTTGTTAGTTCTGCTTTATTTGTTGATATCGCCAATACAAAGGTATTTCATTTCTAAGTACTCGTCCATGCCATGGCTGGAGCCTTCGCGGCCCAAGCCGGATTGCTTGACGCCGCCAAAGGGCACATGTTCGGTGGCAATGATGCCCACGTTGATGCCCACCATGCCGTATTCCAGTGCTTCGCTGACGCGGTAGATACGGCCTACGTCGCGGCTGTAAAAGTAGCTGGCCAAGCCGAACTCGGTGTTGTTGGCGGCATCGATCGCTTCTTGCTCATGTTTGAAGCGGAATACGGGGGCAAAGGGACCAAAAGTTTCTTCGCGGGCGCACAGCATGTCGGCGCGTGCTTCGGCGATCACCGTGGGTTCAAAGAATTGACCGTCTAATTTGTGGCCGCCCGTCATCAACTTGCCGCCTTTGGAGAGGGCATCTTGCACATGGCGTTCAACTTTTTCAACGGCTGCATCTTCAATCAGAGGGCCTTGCACCACGCCATCGTCAAAACCGTTACCGACTTTGAGCAGCTTGACTTTGGCGGCAAACTTTTGAACAAATTCGTCGTACACCGCATCTTGCACATAAAAACGGTTGGCGCAGACGCAAGTTTGGCCGGCATTACGGTATTTGCTGGCCAATGCACCTTCCACGGCGCTGTCAATGTCGGCGTCGTCAAACACGATGAAGGGGGCGTTGCCGCCCAACTCCAGACCCAGCTTTTTAACGCTGGGTGCCGACTGCGCCATCAAGATGCGACCCACTTCGGTGGAGCCGGTGAAGCTGAGGTGGCGCACGGTGTCACTGGCGCAAATGACTTTGCCAATGGCAATGCTGTTGTCGCTGTCGGCGGTGAGCAGGTTCAAAACGCCGGCAGGAATGCCTGCGCGAATGGCCAGCTCCGCTGCCGCCAAGGCGGTCAGGGGCGTCAGCTCGGCAGGTTTGATCACCACAGGACATCCGGCAGCCAAGGCTGGCGCGACTTTGCGGGTAATCATGGCCAGCGGGAAGTTCCACGGTGTGATGGCTGCGCACACGCCGATGGGTTGCTTCAACACCACCAAGCGGCGGTTGTTGTCAAACTGAGGCAGGGTTTCGCCGTTGACGCGCTTGGCCTCCTCTGCAAACCACTCCACAAAGCTCGCGGCGTAGGCCACTTCGCCCTTGGCTTCCGCCAGTGGTTTGCCTTGTTCTGCGGTCATGATGCGGCCCAAATCTTCTTGATTGGCCATCAGCAAATCAAACCATTTGCGCAAAAGGATGCTTCGCTCTTTGGCTGTTTTTTTGCGCCATGGGCCCCAAGCTGCGTTGGCTGCATCAATCGCTGCGGCAGCGTCAGCGAGTCCTAGGTTGGCCACATCGGCCAGTTTTTTGCCGGTGGCGGGGTCATGCACATCGAAACGGCTGGCGCCTTTGACCCACTGGCCGTTGATCAAGGCATCGGTTTTGAGCAGAGTGGGGTCGTTGAGCAAAGAAAGCGGTGATGTTTGCATGTCCATGAGGGGGCTCCAAATTCAATCCATTAAGCATAACGCTGCCTAGGCACCCTTGATGACTCTGCGGTGACACCGAAACTTATAATTCAAAAATGACTAAACCCCAAATCACCGTCGCCGACATTCGCAAAACATTCTTGGACTTCTTCGAATCCAAAGGCCACACCGTGGTGGCCTCTAGCCCACTGGTGCCGGGCAACGACCCCACCTTGATGTTCACCAACTCAGGCATGGTCCAGTTCAAAGACGTGTTTTTGGGTGCAGACAAGCGCTCGTACGTGCGCGCCGCCTCGGTGCAAGCCTGCTTGCGCGCCGGTGGCAAACACAACGACTTGGAAAACGTGGGTTATACCGCCCGCCACCACACCTTCTTCGAGATGCTGGGCAACTGGAGCTTTGGCGACTATTTCAAGCGTGAATCGCTCAAGTGGGCGTGGGAGTTGTTGACCGAGGTCTACAAGTTGCCAGCCGATCGCTTGCTGGCCACCGTCTACCAAGAAGACGACGAAGCCTATGACATTTGGACCCAAGAAATTGGTCTGCCCCCCGAGCGCGTGATTCGCATTGGCGACAACAAAGGTGGCCGCTACAAGAGCGACAACTTCTGGATGATGGCCGACACCGGCCCCTGCGGCCCTTGCTCTGAAATCTTCTACGACCACGGCGACCACATCCCCGGCGGCCCACCCGGCAGCCCGGACGAAGACGGCGACCGCTTCATCGAAATCTGGAACAACGTGTTCATGCAGTTCAACATGGACGAAACCGGTGCCGTCACCCGATTGCCCGCACCTTGCGTGGACACGGGTATGGGCCTCGAGCGCTTGGCGGCCATCTTGCAACACGTGCACAGCAACTACGAAATTGACATCTTTGATGCCCTCATCAAAGCCGCTTCTCGCGAAACCGGCTGCCAAGACTTGGGCCACAAGAGCCTGCGCGTGATTGCCGACCACATCCGTGCTACTTCATTCTTGGTGAGCGACGGCGTGGTGCCCAGCAACGAAGGCCGTGGCTATGTGCAACGCCGCATCATCCGCCGCGCCATTCGCCACGGGTATTTGTTGGGCCAGAAAAAACCGTTCTTCCACAAGCTCGTGCCAGACTTGGTCAAACTCATGGGCGACGCCTATCCCAACATGGCCAACCAAGCCGAGCGCATTGCGGCTGTGTTGAAGGCCGAAGAAGAACGCTTCTTTGAAACCCTGGCCGTGGGCATGCAAATTTTGGATGGGGCTTTGGAAGGTGGCGTCAGCGTGTTGCCGGGCGATGTGGCCTTCAAGCTGCACGACACCTATGGTTTCCCACTCGACTTGTCCGCCGACGTGTGCCGCGAGCGTGGCTTGAGCGTGGACGAAGTCGGCTTTGCCGCCGCGATGGAAAAACAAAAAAACCAAGCCCGTGCCGCAGGCAAGTTCAAGATGGACAAGGCTTTGGACTACACGGGCGCTGGCAACACGTTTGTGGGCTACGACGACCTCAACGCGACAGCCAAAGTTGTGGCGGTTTATTTGGACGGCAACTCAGTGGCTGAACTCAAGCACGGTCAAACTGGCGTGGTGGTGTTGGACACAACGCCCTTCTACGCCGAGAGCGGTGGCCAAGTGGGCGACGCTGGCGTGCTGGTGAGTGGCTCTGCCAGCTTTGCCGTGGAAGACACCTTGAAGATCAAAGCCGATGTGTATGGCCACCATGGCACCTTGACCCAAGGCACTTTGGCCGTGGGCGACCATGTGGATGCACAAGTCAACGCGCAAGTGCGCGCTGCCACGGTGCGCAACCACTCGGCCACCCACTTGATGCACAAGGCCTTGCGCGAAGTGCTGGGCGACCACGTGCAACAAAAAGGCAGCTTGGTGACGCCTGAGCGCACCCGTTTTGACTTTGCCCATAACGCACCTGTGACCGATGCGCAGATTCGCGAGATTGAAGCCAAAGTCAACGCTGAAATTTTGGCCAACGCCGCAGCCCAAGCGCGTGTGATGGACATTGAGTCCGCCCAAAAAACCGGCGCCATGATGTTGTTCGGCGAGAAGTATGGTGAGACCGTGCGCGTGCTCGACATCGGCTCTAGCCTTGAGTTGTGCGGTGGTACGCACGTCAAAGCCACGGGCGACATTGGCTTGTTCAAAGTGGTGGGTGAGAGCGGTGTGGCCGCTGGCGTGCGCCGTATTGAGGCCGTCACAGGCGCTAATGCTTTGGCTTATTTGCAGTCTCTCGAAGATTCAGTGGCTCAAGCGGCCGGCGCACTCAAAGCGCCACCCACTGAGCTCAACGCGCGTTTGGCCCAAGTGTTGGACCAAGTCAAAGCGTTAGAAAAAGAGGTGTCGGCTCTCAAAGGCAAAGTGGCTTCTGCGCAAGGGGACGAGCTGATGACCCAAGCCGTGGACATCAAAGGCACCAAGTTCTTGGTGGCCAAACTCGAGGGGGCTGACGCCAAAACCTTGCGCGACACCATGGACAAGCTCAAAGACAAGATGAAGTCGGCCGTGATCGTGTTGGCTGCTGTCGACGGCGAGAAAGTCAACATCGCCGCAGGCGTGACGGCTGACAACGTGGGCAAAGTCAAAGCCGGCGAGTTGGCCAACTTTGTGGCCCAGCAAGTCGGCGGCAAAGGCGGTGGTAAGCCCGACATGGCGATGGCCGGTGGTACCGATGCCGCCGCCTTACCGAAGGCCTTGGCCAGCGTGCAAGCTTGGGTGACTGAGCGCGTTTGATGCGCTTTTTTGTGGGCTTGGCATTGAGCGTGGTCACGCTCACTGCGTGCGCGCAGTTCGACAAAACGCGCTGGCCTGCCAACACGTCAACGCCCAAGCTCGAAGCGGCTGATTTGCAAGGCAAACACTGGGGCGCAGCCGAGTTGGCTGGCAAAGTGGTGGTGCTGAACTTTTGGGCCACGTGGTGCGCGCCGTGCAAAGACGAGCTGCCCACATTGCAAACGCTGCACGACATCAGCGACAGCCAAACCGTGGTGCTCACCATCAACGTGCGTGAGCCTGCGGCACGCGCTGCGCGCTACATGCAAAGCACGGGCATGACATTTCCTGTCATCTCTGACGCCAAAGGTGAACTCGCCAAACGCTGGGGCGTGACGGTGTATCCCACCACCATCCTCATCGCAACCAACGGCCAAGCCCGCTGGCGCGTGGTGGGCGATGCCGATTGGAGTGGCGCGCAAGCCAATGCGTGGCTGAGCGAGACCCGCAGCAGCAGCGTCTCTGTGCTGCCCGTCGAACCTGCTCAAGCACTCAAGCGATAATTCGTACACCCTAGCGCAACTCGCGCGGGTGACCTGCCTTCGGGGCATTGGCGCGGACTGTTGTGAATCTCAACGGTATTTAGTGCCTCTTATGTGCCGACAGGTCTTCATCCCTATTCGGAGCTCTCTTTCATGACTCTCGTGCGTCGTTCCCTTCTCAAGGGTGCCGCAGCTGCGTGCGCCCTCACAGGTTTGCCTCGCTTTGCGCTGGCCCAAACATCCACCAACACAGCCGCTGCGCGTCGATTCGAACCCGAAGCGGGTCAATGGCGCACGTTTGAAGTCACCACCCGCGTCGACTTGGCCCAGCCACAAAATATGGCGCGCGTGTGGCTCCCTGTGCCCAGCATCAACTCCGATTGGCAGCGTTCGTTGGAGAGCCATTTCAGCAGCAACGGCGCGTCACGCATGACCAGCGATGGCGAACAAGGCGTGCGTATGCTCTACACCGAGTTCGCCGCCGGTGCGACCCCGTTTGTCGAACTCACCACACGCGTGCAAACCCAAAACCGCGCGGTGGACATTAGCAAGCCCAGCACCCAAGCGTTCACCCGCGAAGACGCAGGCACTTTGCATTACTACACCCGTGCCACGCATTTGTTGCCCACCGATGGCATCGTGCGCACCACGGCCCTCAACGCCACACAAGGTGCAAAGACCGATGCCCAAAAGGCACGCGCCATTTACGACTGGGTCGTGGCCAACGCTTGGCGTGAACCCAAGGTCCGTGGTTGCGGCGAAGGCGATATCAAAACCATGTTGGAGACTGGCAACTTAGGCGGCAAGTGCGCAGACATCAACGCTTTGTTTGTGGGCCTATGCCGCTCGGTCGGCGTACCCGCACGCGATGTGTATGGCATCCGTTTGGTGCCCTCGGCCTTTGGTTACAAAGAGTTGTCGGGCAATCCCGCCAGCTTGAAAGGTGCACAGCACTGCCGCGCCGAGGTGTATTTGCAAGCCCACGGTTGGGTGGCAATGGACCCCGCCGACGTGGCCAAAGTGATGCGCCTAGAAACGCCTGAGTGGATCAAGCGCACCGACAACGCCGTGGTGCAACCCGTCTACAACCGCTTGTTCGGCGGCTGGGAAGGCAACTGGTTGGGCTGGAACACGGCGCACGATGTGGCCTTGCCCGGTAGCAAAGAAGACCGCTTGGGCTTCTTGATGTACCCCGTGGCTGAAACTGCCGAAGGCCGCGCAGACTCTTACGCGCCTGACACCTTCAAGTACCAAATCACGGCGCGCGAAATCAAAGCCTGATGGGGGCGTTCACAGTGTGATGCTCAAACGCAGCGCACTGTGAAACGCACGGGCCTCACCTGTGATGGGGTCGGTGAAGGCCACGCTTTTCGCCAACAGTTGTAACGGGTTGCTGAAGTCTTCTTCTGCATCCGGCCCGCGCAACACCGTGGGGTAAAACTGGTCGCTCTCAAGTGGCAGGCCCAGCGCCATCATGTGCACGCGCAGTTGATGGCGTTTGCCGCTCACGGGCTCAAGCTCGTACAGCGCACGCAGACCTTCTTTTTTGAGCAGGCGGATGCGTGTTTCGCTGTTGGGTTCACCCGGCACTTCTTGGGTTCTGAAAAAAAGCACGTCGGGTTGCAGGCGGCTGGTGTGTACACGTGGCAGTTCAAGCGCGGGGTTGTACGCTGCCACTGCTTCGTACACCTTGTGCATTTCTTTGTCACGAAACAGCGCGTGGTACGCATCGCGGTCAGACAAGCGTTTGCCAAACATCACGAGGCCAGCAGTTTCGCGGTCGATGCGGTGCAGGGGCACGAGGTCGTCATTGCCCGTCAAGTGCTTGAGTTGCACCAGCAAACTTTGCTGCACATAACGACCAGCGGGCGTGACGGGCATGAAGTGCGGTTTGTCTGCCACCAGCAAGTGCTCATCTTCAAACACGATGCTCGCCTTCTCGGGCAGCACCGGCTCATTGGCAATGTGGCGGTAGTAGTAGAGCTTGGTGCGTGGCGTGTAGGTCTGCGTGGCTTTGACGGGCTGCGCGGATTCATCCAGCACCAGCTGGTCGTCAAAGCGATTCAGCCACTCGTCGCGCGAGATGTCGGGCATGCGTTCCAACAAAAAATCCAACACGGTAGGCCAAGGCCCCGCCGGTAGCGTCACGCGGCTCGGGCCTACGCCGTTGCGCGTTGGAATGTGCATGTGCGTCTGACGCCTTAGATCTTGGTGAACACCAAATCCCACACGCCGTGGCCCAGCTTCAAGCCCCGGTTTTCAAACTTGGTGAGGGGACGGTAGGCGGGCTTTTCGGCAAAGCCACTGGGGTTTGCTTCGGTTGACGCGGCTGTGTTTTTCAACAACGGCTCGGCAGACACCACGTGCATCATTTGTTCGGCATACGGCTCCCAATCGGTCGCCAAGTGCAAGTAGCCGCCGGGTTTGATGTGACGCGCCAAGCGGTTCACAAACGCGCTTTGAATCAAGCGGCGTTTGTGGTGGCGGCTCTTGTGCCAAGGGTCTGGGAAAAAGATGTGCACGCCGTCTAGGCTGTTCTCGCCCAGCATGTGGTCCATCACTTCGACCGCGTCGTGCTGCACGATGCGGATGTTGCCAATGTGCTCTTCCCCGCAACGCTTGAGCAGCGCGCCCACGCCCGGTGCGTGAACCTCGCAGCACAAAAAGTTGTCGTCGGGGCGCGTGTGCGCAATTTTGGCCGTGGCGTCGCCCATGCCAAAACCAATTTCCAAAATCAGTGGGGCTGTCCGACCAAACGCAGCGGCTGCATCCAAACGCTTAGGCGTGTAAGGCACTAAAAACTGAGGACCGAATTGATCGAACGCACGCGTTTGACCGGGGCCCATGCGCCCGGCGCGCAACACGTAGGTTTTGATGACGCGCATGAAGGGCGCGTCGGTTTTGGTGGCTTCTGAGGGGGTGGGCGTGTCGGCGGTTGTCATGGCAGGCGAATCTTTAATTAGCCTGTGATTATCGCGGGACAAGATGAGGGATCGGTGGCCATGCTTTTGTCCATGTGGCTAGGGCTTGATGGATAGATGCACCAACTGCTAACTTGGGTAGCCCTAAGGCTTGCGCGGCAGGTTGCAGTGTCCGCAGTGGTTGAGTCACATCCAGTGCCTGCGCCCCGTTTTGTTTACTGAGTTTTTCCCCGTTCTCACCCAACACCAGCGGCGTGTGCATGTAGCTCGGCGTGGGCAAGCCCAGTGCGCGTTGCAACACGATTTGCCGTGCGGTGTTGTCGGTCAGGTCGGCTCCGCGCACGATGTGGGTGATGCCTTGTGCGGCGTCGTCCACCACCACGGCGAGTTGGTAGGCCCACAGGCCATCAGCGCGGCGCAGCACAAAATCTCCCACTTCTTGGGCCACGTCTTGTTGTTGAGTTCCAAGCAAGCGGTCTTGCCACGTCAAAGGCGTGGCAAGTTGTAAATCGTCGATCACACGCTGCACATTCAATCGCCAAGCGCGTGCGGTTTTGCCGTTCAAGCCGTCGCGGCAGGTGCCGGGGTAGACCGCGGCTTGGTGGCGTTCTCGGGTGTGGCCCATCAAGGCTTGGGCGTCTTCAATTTCTTTGCGCGAGCAGCCGCAGGGGTAGGCCCAGCCTTTGGCAATCAAACCGTCTAGCGCGGCTTGGTAGGCGTCGCCGCGTTGCGATTGCCACATCACCGGCGCGTCAGGCACCAAGCCGCAGGTGGCGAGCTGTTGCAAGATGAGATGGTCTGCGCCGGGTATGCAGCGCGGGGTGTCCACGTCTTCGATGCGCACCAGCCACTGGCCGCCGTGGGCGCGTGCGTCTAGCCAGCTGGCAAGGGCAGCAACGAGCGAGCCCGCATGCAGCGGGCCCGTGGGGGAGGGAGCGAATCGACCGATGTAGGGCAATTACAAACGCTTGGCGGATTGGCAAACAGCCAAAGCGAGTTCAAGGCCTGACACAAACGCGTCTTCCACGCGATGGCCCAAGTGCCAGTCACCACAAGTGCCTAAGCCGTTGGCTGGGTTGTATTGGTGCGACACGCCCAGGGGTGTGATGGTTTTGGCGTAGAGCCAGCGGTGCACTTGGGCGTGCGCAGGTTCGGCGCGGATGCCGGTGAGTTCTGCGAACGCACGCAAGAGTTTGGCTTTCACGCGTGTTTCGGTGTCGGTGATGTGTTCGGTCGACCAAGCGGCGCTGGCTTGCACGGTCCAACGTTCCACCTTGCCGCGACCCGGCTTGGACGACTCGCGTGCCAACCAAGCGATGCGGTGGTGAATGCTGCGTGCCGCGTTCCACTGTGGGCCAATGTGCAAGTTGGGTTGCGTGGCGTTGGGGAAGGCCAGCATCAAAGTCCAGCTTGGGGCCACGTCTACGGCATCCATGGCTTTGAGCCACTTGGGGGCAGCCGCTTCTTTGCCGGAGGCTTTGAGCAAGTTCTCGGCTTGCACCGAGGGAATGGCCAGCAACACATGGTCAAAGCCTGCGTGCTTTTGGGCCACTTCTTTGCCTGAGGTGCTGTTGACGGCGTGCACCGTCCACAAGCCCTTAGCGGCGCGTTCGAGCCGGTTGACTTGGGTGTTGTAGGTCACCGCGTTGCCCAAGGGTTGGGCCCAATGGCGCACCAAGGCGTTCATGCCGGGCTTGGCCACAAAGTGCGCGTCTTTGGTGGCGCGGGCGGCTTCAAACACATGGCCCAGTGGGTCGAGCACGCGCACGGCGTTGGCGCTCCACGGGCGGCAAATGTCGGTGGTGCCAGGCACGGTTTGGATGGCCAATGAAAAGCGTGGGTCACGCACGGTGAAGTATTGGGCACCATGGTCGAAGGTGCCAAAGTTGCTGTCGCGTGTGGACATGCGTCCGCCTGCGCCTCGGCTCTTTTCAAACACCTGCACATGGTGGCCAGCGTTGGCCAAAGTGCGGGCGGCGGTGATGCCAGCGATGCCGGCTCCGATGATGGCGATGTTTAAGGTCATAAGTGCACTCTACACGCTGCGCGTGGGTTGAAGGATTCGGGGGTTTACCAATAGTGCAGCGCGGGTGGCCGTGCTCTTGAGTTGTTTGAGCCACCACTGCAAAGCGCGACCGCCGCGCTCGCCCTCGCTGCCATCGGGGATGCGCCAAGCGTAACTGAGTTGGGCCACGCGTTGCGGTCTTTCTACATCACGCACCACCAAAACGCCTTGCGCAATCAATGGCTGTGCCATCAGCTCGGGCACAAAGCCCACACCGAGGCCGCGCACTTGCGCATCGATCTTGTTTTGCATCGTGGAGACGGTGAACACGTCTTGGCCGGGTAGCAAACCGATGGTCATGCCCGCACCGCGTTGCACCGAGTCCGCCACGGCTACGGCTCGGTGTTGGCCGATGAGCGCGTCGCTCAAGGGCTGCGGCGCTTGGGCCAGTGGGTGGTGGGGCGCGAGGGCAAACACAAAGCGCATGGGGCCGAGCGCGTGGCTGTGGATGCCCGTGGTCGTGCCGCTGTCGTTGAGTGTGCCTGCGATGCCCAGTGCCAAATCGGCTTGGCCGCTGGTCAGTGCTTGCAGCGTGCCAGTGAGCGTTTCGTCGCGCAGCTTGAGGCGGGTGGGTGCGTTCAGGGCCATGAAGGCTTCGCACAGCTCCATCACTGTGGTGCGGTCCACGATGCTGTCCACGGCGATGGTGAACTGGCTCTCCCAGCCCGTGGCTACGCGTTTGACGCGGTTGGCGATGGCGTCCATGTCGGCCAACAGGCGTTCGCCTTCACGCATCAGTTCGTGACCTGCGGCGGTGAGCTTGGCATGTCGAGCGCTGCGGTCAAACAACAACACATCAAGCGCGTCTTCGATCTGCCGCACACGGTAGGTGAGGGCGCTAGGCACCAGTCCTAGGGCCCGCGCAGCGGCGGCAAAGCTGCCTGCTTTTTCAATCGCGTGCAGCATGGACAGCGAGTCGGGGGTGAGGACGTCACGCGGAGAGGGCATGTCAGAGGTTTTATCGTTCAAATAATTTGAATGATGCCATCAAATGCAGTGCACGGCAAACGCGGTGTTGGCGCCTAAAGTTCAGGTCAAGAAAGAACAGGAGCACACCCCATGTTGACCCTTCGCAAATCAAACGATCGAGGCTATGCCGACCACGGTTGGCTCAAGTCGTTCCACAGCTTTTCATTCGCCAATTACTACGACCCCGAATTCATGGGGTGGGGTAACTTGCGCGTCATCAACGAGGACCGCATTGCGCCGGGCACGGGTTTTGGCACGCACGGTCACCGTGACATGGAAATCATCAGCTACGTGCTCAGCGGCAACTTGGCGCACAAAGACAACATGGGCAACATCGAAGGCATCCCGCCCGGCGATGTGCAACGCATGAGCGCGGGCAGCGGCGTTCAGCACAGCGAGTTCAACCACGCACCCGACGAGACCACGCATTTTTTCCAAATTTGGATAGAGCCCAATGTGCGCGGCATTCCTTCCAGCTATGAGCAAAAGCAAGTGCCGCCTGTGTCTAAGCGCGGCGCACTCAGCCGCATTGCGGCACCTGAAGGTGGCGTGGTGACCATTCATGCGGACGCAGCTTTGTATGCAGGCTTGTTTGACGGTGACGAAGCCGCCACTTTGAACATTGCCGCTGGCCGCAAAGCCTATGTGCACCTCATTCGCGGCGCCTTGCAAGTCAACGGCGTGGCCTTGGCCACAGGTGACGCCGCACTGTTGGACAACGAGCCAACCATCCACTTGACCCACGGCGAAGACGCCGAGGTGTTGGTGTTTGACTTGGCCCCTTGATTTTTTTCTAACTTTCTCGTTTTACTTTTTTCAACCTCAACAGGACACACCTCATGACCAAAACCGTCGTCGTTTATCACTCAGGCTACGGCCACACACAACGCGTGGCCCAATTCGTGGCCGAAGGCGCCAAAGCCACCATCGTCGCCATCGACGCAGACGGCAACATCACCGATGCCGAGTGGGAAGCCCTCAACGCAGCCGATGCCATCATCTTTGGCTCACCCACTTACATGGGCACGGTGTCGTGGCAGTTCAAAAAGTTTGCGGACGCCACATCCAAGCAATGGTTTGGCAGCGCTTGGAAAGACAAAGTGGCTGGCGGCTTCACCATTTCGGCCAGCCCTAGTGGCGACAAGCTGTCGACCATCCAGTACTTCATCACCTTGGCCATGCAGCAAGGCATGGTGTGGGTGGGTCAGCCTGCCATGAACGACGGCAACATCAACCGCTTGGGTTCTAACTCTGGCGTGATGGCCCAAGTCGGCCCCACCAGCCCAGCGGCTGACATTCCGCAAGGCGATTTGGACACCGCCAAAGCCTACGGCGAGCGCGTGGCGGCAGTGGCTGCGAAGATGCACGGTTAAGACCGGCTGCCCCGCTGTTGGCGGGTTTTGCGACAAAAGGGCCGCTCTTAGAGGAGCGGCCCTTTTCTTTGGTTAGTATTCAAGCCATGAAAATCATTCAACTGCTGCCTTGGGCCGATTGGTTCGCACTCGGTTTTTTTGTCTTCGTGTGGGTAGGCTACGCCTTGTTTGCCAAACATTGGAGCGACGGCCAACACTCCATCTTGGCCATGACCAACCGATACCGTCATTTGTGGATGCTCCAAACCACGGCGCGTGATCCGCGTATGTTGGACGGCATCATCACGCAGACCTTGTCGGCCACGCCCGCATTCTTTTGCTCCACCTCGATTTTGATTTTGGGCGGCTTGTTTGCTTTGCTAGGCACCACCGACAAAGCAGCCGAGTTGGTGCGTGAAATTCCGTTTGCCGAACAAACGCCCATCTTGGTGTTTGAATTTAAGATCTTGGTGTTGGTGGTGATTTTTGTGTACTCGTTTTTCCGCTTCTCGTGGTCGATGCGCCAGTACACCTTCGTGGCTTTACTCATTGGCGCGATGCCGCCACCCGCCAGCTTTGAGCATGAAGAGCGACCTCACCGCGTGCACTATGCCGACCGCGCCGCCGCCATGACGGGCTTGGCTGCCGAAACCTTCAACGGTGGCTTGCGTGCTTACTATTTTTCATTTGCCGCTTTGGGCTGGTTTTTTTCGCCCCTGATTTTTGCCCTGTCCACCGCTTTGGTGGCCGGCATTTTGTACACCCGAGAATTTAAGTCTGAGGTGTTGGCGCTGTTGCAGGAGTGAGTGGGAAAGTGCCCTCGGGTGTCAAACCCGTGGCACTCAGGTCAGCGCCCACGGCACGGCGCTCGTCAAACACAAAGCAGCCGCCCTCGTAGTGGGCATTGCCCACTTCCTCAAAGTATTTCAAGATGCCGCCTTCGAGCTGGTACACATGCGGCAGGCCTGCATTGCGCATGTAGATGGCCGCTTTCTCGCAGCGAATGCCGCCTGTGCAAAAGCTGATCACGGTTTTGTCTTGCAGCTCGGTCAAGTGGGCCTGCACCGCCGCTGGAAATTCTGTGAACTTGGTGATGCCCCAGTTGATGGTGTTTTGAAACGTGCCTGCATCCACCTCAAACTGGTTGCGTGTGTCCAGCGTCACCACCGGGCGGCCCTCGTCGTCGTGACCTTGGTCTAACCAACGCTTGGCGGTCTCGGGTGTGACAGCTGGCGCACGACCAGCCGCGGGGCGAATGCTGGGGTGGTTCATGCGGATGATCTCGCTTTTCACCTTCACCAGCATCTTGCGAAACGGCTGCGTGGCGGACCAGCTTTCTTTGGGGGCAAGGTCGGCCAAGCGGGCATCGCTGCGCAGCCAGTCTACAAAGCCACGTACCTCGTCGGCACTGCCGGCCAAGAAGAAGTTAATGCCTTCTTCTGCTATCAGGATGGTGCCCTTGAGCTGATGCGCCAAGGCCTTGTCCAAGCACGGTTGGCGCAGGTCTTGGGCGTCGGGCAGGGCGACGAATTTGTAGCAAGAAATATTGAGAATTTGGTTCACCCAGCGATTCTAAGTAAGGGCAGGGTCCCTACAATCTGTCGCATGTTTGTTCACCTGCGCCTTCACTCTGAGTTTTCTGTCGTTGACGGAACCAACCGCATCGACGAGGTGGTGAAAGTCGCCGCCGCCGACCAGCAACCCGCGTTGGCCATCACAGACATCAACAACCTGTTCGGCGCCATCAAGTTTTACAAAGAAACACGTGGCAAAGGTGTCAAGCCCATCATTGGCGCCGAGATTTACCTGGAGAGCCTCACCCAAGACGCCGCCCAGACCTCGCGCATGATTTTGTTGGTGCAAAACCACCAAGGCTATTTGAACTTGTGCGAGCTGATCAGCCGTGGCTGGACGCAAAACGTGCACAAGGCGGTGGGCGTCATCAAGCTGGCTTGGTTGCAAGAGCTGTCGCAAGGCTTGATTGCTTTGTCAGGTGCGCAAGCCGGTGCCTTGGGCCAAGCTTTGGTGCAAGGTGACACCACACGCGCGGGCGAACTGGCTTTGCAGTTGGCGGGCATCTTTCCGCATCGCTTTTACATTGAGTTGCAACGTGCGGGCCGCGCCGATGACGAAGCCCATGTGTCTGCCGCCGTGCAGCTGGCCGCGCGCCTGAGTTTGCCTGTGGTGGCCACGCACCCCGTGCAGTTCACCCAACCCGACGACTACGAAGCGCACGAAGCGCGTGTGTGCATTGCCGAAGGCGAAATCTTGGGCAACCAACGCCGTGTGCGCAAGTTCACGCGTGAGCAGTATTTCAAATCATCCGAGCAAATGTGCGCGTTGTTTGCCGATGTGCCCAGCGCCATTGCCAACACCGTCGAGATTGCCAAGCGTTGCAACCTGACCTTGGTACTCGGCAAGCCGCAATTGCCCAACTTTCCCATTCCACCTGTCAACGGTGTGGTGATGTCGGTGGAAGACTATTTCCGTCACGTGTCGCACGAGGGCTTGGAAGCGCGCTTGGCTCACCTGTACCCCGTGCAAGCCAAACGCGACGAAGAGCGCCCACGCTATGTGGCGCGTTTGGAGTTTGAGCTGACCACGATTTTGAACATGGGCTTTCCCGGCTACTTCTTGATCGTGGGTGATTTCATTCAGTGGGCCAAAGCCAATGGCTGTCCTGTGGGCCCAGGACGAGGCTCAGGTGCGGGTTCACTCGTGGCGTACGCGCTAAAGATCACCGACCTTGATCCGCTGCAATACAACTTGCTGTTCGAGCGTTTTTTGAACCCAGAGCGGGTATCGATGCCCGACTTTGACATTGACTTTTGCCAGACCAACCGCGACCGCGTGATTGACTATGTGAAAGACAAATACGGCCGCGAAGCTGTGTCGCAAATTGCCACCTTCGGCACCATGGCGGCACGTGCCGCCATTGGCGATGTGGGCCGTGTGCTGGACATGAGCTACACCTTCTGCAAGGGCATCAGTGGTTTGATTCCCAACAAGCCGGGTCAGCACATCACCATTGCCGGTGCGATTGAAGCCGAGCCCATATTGGCCGACCGTTTGGCCAAAGAAGACGAAGTCAAGACGCTTTTGGAGCTGGCGCAAAAACTCGAAGGCATGACGCGCAACGTGGGTATGCATGCGGGGGGCGTGTTGATCGCGCCGGGCAAGTTGACCGACTTTTGCCCGCTGTACCAACAGCCCGGCAGTGAGTCGGCGGTGAGCCAGTTTGACAAAGACGATGTGGAAGCCGCTGGCTTGGTGAAGTTCGACTTTTTGGGCCTGGCCACGCTGACGATTTTGGAAATCGCGCGCGAGTTCATCATGCAGCGCCACAAGGGCCAAGAGAACTTTGCGTTTGAGAACATCCCACTCGACGACAAGCGCACCTACGAACTCTTCCAAGACGGCAAAACCGAGGCGGTGTTCCAGTTTGAAAGTCGGGGCATGCAGGGCATGTTGCGCGATGCACGTCCCACGCGTTTGGAAGACCTGATTGCGCTGAACGCTTTGTACCGTCCAGGCCCGATGGACCTGATTCCCAGTTTCGTGGCGCGTAAGCACGGCCGCGAAACCATTGAGTACCCGCACCCCATGGTGGCGCAGATGTTGTCCGAGACCTACGGCATCATGGTGTACCAAGAGCAGGTGATGCAGACAGCGCAGATTTTGGGCGGCTACTCGCTGGGTGGCGCTGACATGTTGCGCCGCGCCATGGGTAAAAAGAAGGCCGAGGAGATGGCTGAGCACCGCGCCATCTTCCGCGAGGGCGCTGCCAAAAATGACATCAACCAAGACAAAGCGGACGAAATCTTTGACTTGATGGAGAAGTTTGCGGGCTACGGTTTTAACAAGTCGCACGCCGCTGCTTACTCGCTGCTCGCTTACCACACAGGCTGGTTGAAGGTGCATTACACGGCCGAGTTCTTCTGCGCCAACATGACGGTGGAGATGGACGACACCGACAAGCTCAAGGTCTTGTTTGAAGATGCGCACAAGATGGGCCTCACGTTTGAGGCACCCGATGTCAACCGCGGTCGCTACCGCTTCGAGCCCATTTCAGACAAAGTCATTCGCTATGGTTTGGGAGCCATCAAAGGCTCGGGCCAGCAAGCGATTGAAGCCATTGTTGCGGCGCGCGAAGAGGGAGGCGCGTTCACCAGTTTGTTTGATTTCTGCCGCCGCGTAGATCGCAGCCGCTTGAACAAGCGCACGGTGGAAGCGCTCATCAAAGCGGGTGCATTTGACAACTTGCACTTGAACCGTGCCGAACTGCTGGCTAGCGTGGAGCGTGCCTTTGACTTTGCTGCAGCCAGTGAAGCCAACGTCAACCAAGGCGGCTTGTTTGACATGATGGGCGACGATACACACGGCTCCAGCACACAAGAACCCGAGTACGTTGAGGTCATGCCTTGGGGTGTGAAAGAACGTCTGACGCACGAAAAAGTGGCCTTGGGCTTTTACTTGTCCGGCCATTTGTTTGACGAAGTCGAGCGCGAGGTGCGTCGCTTTGCCCGCACCCGCATTGAAGACTTGATGGACTCGCGTGAGCCGCAGCTCTTGTCTGGCATCGTGAGCGACATGCGTGTGATCAACGGGCAACGCGGCAAGCTGGCCATCTTCAAGCTTGACGACAAATCAGCCGTCATTGAAGCCACGGCAGATGAAGCCACCATCAACACCTACCGCAACACCTTGAAGGACGATGAGTTGGTCATCATCATGGGCAAGGCCCAGCCTGACCGTTTCTCGGGTGGTTTGCGTTTGTCCATCCAACAAGTGTGGAGCTTGGAGCAAGCGCGTTGCCGCTTTGGCAAATACCTCAGCGTCACAGTCAATGGCACAAGCCCTGACATTGCCCGGTTGCTGCGTGACCATCCTGCCCAAGTGGAACAATCCGAGCAGGGCGAGTTGGTGCGCGGCATGGGGGTACGGTTGAAGTTGCTGCGTGACGGCGCCACTGCCGATGTGCAGTTGGGCGACAGCGCCAAGTTTTTCCCCAGCGACGCGGCGTTGGCCAGCTGGATGGCACAGGCCCACGAGGGGCAATCTCAAATCATTTACGAGTAACACCTGATGTGGACCATTCCTACGCTTATGACGCTGACGCGCATCGTTGCCATTCCTTTGATCGTGGGTTTGTTTTATTTACCCATCGACATGGCCGAGCGAAACCTGTGGGCCACCGTGATGTTTGTGGTGTTTGCCCTGACCGATTGGCTCGACGGTTACTTGGCCCGCAAGCTCAATCAGACTTCGGCCTTTGGTGCGTTCTTGGATCCGGTGGCTGATAAATTTTTGGTATGTGCCAGCTTGTTAATCTTGGTGCACTTGGGGCGTGCGGGTGTGCTGGTTGCGCTCATCATCATTGGGCGCGAAATTGCAATCTCGGCCTTGCGCGAGTGGATGGCGCAAATCGGTGCGTCTCGCAGCGTGGCCGTGCACATGCTGGGCAAACTCAAGACGGTGGTGCAAATGGTGGCGATTCCGTTTCTGTTGTATGACGGCCAGTTGTTTGGCGTTATTGACACCGCCTTGTGGGGCACCGTGTTGATTTGGATTGCGGGCGTGTTGACCGTGTGGTCGATGGTGTACTACCTGCAAAAGGCGTGGCCCGACATCTTGGATCACGCCAAGTAATGCACGCGCAACCCAACCAAAATTGGCTGCGTGCCATGCCGGTGGTTTTTGTGTTGATTTGGAGCACCGGCTTCATCGTGGCGCGCTACGGCATGCCCAACTCGCCGCCGTTCACGTTCTTGTTGTGGCGCTATATTTTTTCCATTCTGTGTTTTGGGCTGTGGGTCAAATGGGCGCGTGTGGCTTGGCCAAATAGCAAGACGCAGTGGGCGCATTTGGCCGTGACTGGCGTCTTGATGCACGCAGGTTATTTGGGCGGCGTGTGGGCTGCTGTCAAGGTGGGGATGGGCGCAGGCCTGACCTCGCTCATCGTGGGCTTGCAGCCCGTGTTGACGGCCGTTTGGCTGTCGTCACGCGGCGGTCATGTGTCGCGCCGTCAGTGGCAGGGTTTGGCTTTGGGTTTTGTGGGTTTGGCGATGGTGGTGTCGCACAAACTGCTGGGCGGCATTGAGGTGACGCCGTGGAGCTTGACCATGATCACCATGGCCTTGTGTTCCATCACTACCGGCACGCTCTATCAAAAACGGTTTGTGCAGCCTTGCGATGTGCGCAGCGCCAATGCGGTGCAACTCATGGCGGCGTTTTTGGTGACGCTGCCTATTGCCTGGCTGGAGGCAGAACCCGCCCAATGGAACAACGAAATGATCGGCGCCATGGCATGGGCGGTGGTGGTGTTGACTTTGGGCGGCAGCTCTTTGTTTTACATCCTCATCCAACGCGGAGCGGCAGCGGCGGTGACCAGCCTTTTGTATTTGGTGCCGCCCACCACGGCCGTGATGGCGTGGTTCTTGTTTGACGAACCGATCACCTTGGTGACACTTGCGGGCATTGCTGTCACAGCTGCTGGCGTGAGTTTGGTGGTTCGACCACCTGCAGCTAACTGAGTTTTTTCCACGGTTCTTCGCCCAACCGATCGGTCAAAAAGTCTTGCAACAAACGGATGCGAAGTGGCATCTGTGCCCGGTAAGGCGCTAACCAATGAATGTCAGCATCGTGCATGGCGCAATTGGGCAGCACTCTGTTCAGTTGGCCAGAACTCAATTGCGGGGCAATGTCCCACAAACTTCGCAGCATGATGCCATGGCCCGCGATACACCAATCACGCACCATTTCTCCGGAGTTGCTGGAAAGTGGCCCGCGCACGGCAATGTGCCGCGGACGTGAATGATTGGTTTGGCTGAGTTGCCAATGATCAAAGCGTTGGTTCTGGCCTGTTTCTCCGCCGTTTTCGCGGACCACCAAGCACGCGTGCAACGTCAGATCTTCTGGCGTTTGTGGCATTGGATGTGTGGCCAGATACTTAGGTGAAGCCACAAGCACGCGTTGATTGGGGGCCAGTTTGCGGGAGATCCATTCCGCTGCAATTTGCGCGGGTGGATGCCACAGCCATATGGCCGCGTCAAAGCCCTCGCTGGCCAGATCGGGCAATTGTTCAGACAGTTGTAGATCCACCTTGACGGCAGGATGGCGCATCTGAAATTGAGCGAGTAGTGGACCTAACCAAAGCCGTCCAAAGCCAAAACTGCATGCAATTCGAATAAGGCCTGATGGTTGGCTTTGTCCCTCGCGCAGTTCGTCTTCTAGCGCGGCAAAGTTTTGCAGCAGGCCGACTGCGCGATCGCACAAAGCATGACCTTCGGTGGTGGGGCTCACCCTGCGCGTGGTGCGTTGAAACAGCCGCACGCCTAGGCTAACCTCTAAGGCTAATAGGCGTTTGGTGACCACAGGCGCTGCGAGTTGCAGTGCGCGTGAGGCCTTAACCAAGCTGCCGTGCTGCCTAACGGCCAATACAAGTTCTAAATCTGAACGTTCCAATTGTTGCTCAATCAATAATAATCAATTGCTAGATTATTGCCTTTTCGGGGTTTATGCTTAATCCATGTTGAATGAATTTAAAACCCGCACAGTTCAACGAGATGGCGTGCAGTTACACACCCGCTTTGCTGGCGATGGCCCACCGTTGTTGCTGTTGCATGGTCATCCGCAAAGTTCGGTCATGTGGCACCGTGTGGCCCCTGCGTTGGCGAAAAACCGCCGCGTGGTGATGATGGATTTGCGTGGTTATGGCGATTCGTCGCGCCCTCCGGCAGATGTGTCGCACCTCAACCATAGCAAACGAGAGATGGCCTTGGACGCAGTGGAGGTCATGCGCCAATATGGCTTTGATCGTTTCGATGTGCTCGCGCATGACCGTGGTGCACGAGTTGCGCACCGTTTAGCGTTGGATTTTGAGCACAAAGTGCAGCGTTTGATGTTGCTTGACATCGCGCCTACCTTGTCCATGTATTCACACACCAGCGAAGCATTTGCCCGTGCCTATTGGCATTGGTTCTTTCTGATCCAGCCTGCTCCTTTACCTGAAACGTTGCTTGAGGGGGCACCTTCCCAATATGTGCGCGGTGTGATGGGCAGTCGTCACGCTGGTTTAGCCGCCTTTGCCCCTGAGGCCTTGGCAGAATATGAACGTTGTGCCATGCAGCCTGGAACAGCCGCCTCTATTTGTGAAGATTACCGAGCCAGTGCCTCCATCGACTTGGAGCACGACCGTGCAGATGTGGCCTTGGGGCGCAAGTTAAGTCAGCCACTTCGTGTTTTATGGGGTGAGCATGGGGCTGTGGCGCGCTGCTTTGATGTGTTGTCCTTGTGGCGCGATCGTGCACAAGATGTTTCTGGATATGCATTGCCGTGCGGTCACTATTTGGCAGAAGAGTTGCCAGAGCGGGTGATTGATGAAGCGCAGGCTTTTTTTAAATTTTAATTTCTAGGAGAATTTCATGAGTCAAAAACGCATTGCAGTGATCGCCGGAGACGGCATTGGCAAAGAAGTCATGCCCGAGGGGATTCGCGTCATGGACGCGGCAGCGCGCAAATTTGGCATCGACTTGAAGTTCGATCACTTCGATTTTTCTAGCTGGGACTATTTCGAAAAGCACGGCAAGATGCTGCCCGACGATTGGAAAGATCAAATTGGCGGCCACGATGCCATCTACTTTGGTGCCGTGGGTTGGCCCGAAAAAATTGCAGACCACATTTCGCTGTGGGGTTCGCTCTTGATGTTTCGCCGCGAGTTTGACCAATACATCAACTTGCGTCCGGCGCGTTTGATGCCCGGCATCATCGCGCCCGTGGTACGCCGCGATGGCACGCCTCGCCAGCCCGGCGAAATTGACATGTACATCGTGCGCGAAAACACCGAGGGCGAGTACTCCAGCATTGGCGGGCGCATGTTCCCCGGTACTGAGCGCGAGATTGTCATGCAAGAGACCGTGATGTCACGCATCGGCGTGGACCGTGTGTTGAAGTTCGCATTTGAGTTGGCGCAGACGCGCCCTAAAAAGCATTTGACCAGTGCCACCAAATCCAATGGCATTGCCATCACCATGCCTTACTGGGATGAGCGTGTGGTGGAGATGGCCAAGAACTATCCCACCATTAGCGTAGACAAATTTCACATCGACATCTTGACCGCACACTTTGTGCAACGCCCCGATTTCTTTGACGTGGTCGTGGCTAGCAATTTGTTTGGTGACATCTTGAGCGACTTAGGCCCGGCATGCACAGGCACGATTGGCATTGCTCCCAGCGCCAACTTGAACCCAGATCGCAAGTTCCCATCCTTGTTTGAACCCGTGCACGGTTCTGCCCCAGACATCGCTGGCAAAGGCATTGCCAATCCGATTGGGCAAATTTGGTGTGGCGCCATGATGCTCGAATTTTTGGGCCACAAAGACGCCCATGATGCGGTGATGGCGGCGATTGAAAAGGTGCTCGATCCCAAGAGTGGTGCACCCAAAACGCCAGACATAGGGGGTAACGCGAATACTTCAGATGTGGGACGTGCAATTGCTGACGCCTTGTGATTTTTCACTTTAAAAACGACTAGAATTTGCACTCTTGCTGCGACGCGCATCATTCCCTTGTTGAGGTGACTTGTGCATAGTCAAGACACCCGCAGCAGCGTTACATCCGGGAGTGCCAGTCAACTGGCGCCACCATTGATCAACATCACATCTCGTTAAGAGGGGTTTTTTGTGAATAAAACAGAACTGATTGAGCACATCGCTAAGCACGC
Source organism: Comamonadaceae bacterium (assembly GCA_947373245.1). Classification (GTDB taxonomy): domain Bacteria; phylum Pseudomonadota; class Gammaproteobacteria; order Burkholderiales; family Burkholderiaceae_C; genus Limnohabitans. The sequence goes on along the minus strand of CANBWY010000008.1, from coordinate 5,095 downwards.
TGATATTTCTAAGGCGGCAGCCACTCGCGCACTTGAGTCCACCATTGGTGCAGTCAAGACCACCTTGAAAAAGGGCGGCACCGTGTCATTGGTTGGCTTCGGTACATTTGCTGTTGGTAAGCGTGCTGCGCGTACGGGTCGTAACCCACGCACTGGCGAAGCCATCAAGATCAAGGCAGCCAAGGTGCCTAAGTTCCGTCCAGGCAAAGGCCTGAAGGACGCCTTGAACTAATTAACGGTTAAACGGATGGGTGCTTAGCTCAGTTGGCAGAGCGGCTGCCTTACACGCAGTAGGTCGGCGGTTCGACCCCGTCAGCACCCACCACCGATTAAAAAGGCGAACACACGGTTCGCCTTTTTTCTTGGCTTCTCACACATCACGATGAGTCCACTTCATGTTTGATTTTGTTCGCAAGCACACACGGGTCATGCAGTTCTTGCTGTTCCTGTTGATCTTTCCGTCTTTTGTCATGTTTGGCCTTGAGGGCTACAACCGTTTTCGCGCAGGTGGCGCGGCGGTTGCCTCGGTCAATGGCCAAGACATCACGCAAGCAGAGTGGGATGCAGCGCATCGCAGCCAAGTCGAACGCATGCGCAGCAGTATGCCCACCGTGGATGTGAAGTTGTTTGACACGCCTGAGGCCAAATACAGCACTTTGGAGCGTATGGTGCGTGACCGTCTGTTGCAAGTGGCTGCCAAGCAATTGCGTTTGGGTGCGAGCGATTCCCGTTTGGCGTCTGAGTTGCAACAAAACCCCAATATTGCGGCATTGCGTCGTGCCGATGGCACGCTGGACATGGATCGTTATCGGCAGTTGCTGGCCACGCAAGGCATGTCACCTGAGTCGTTCGAAGCGCAAGTACGCGGCGACTTGGCTTCGCGCCAAGTCATGTCTGGTGTGGGCGTTACCAGTTTTAGTTCCGCCGCACTCGCAGACGTGACTTTGAATGCCTTTTATGAACAACGCCAAGTGCAAGTGGCGCGTTTTACACCTGTCGATTTCGTGCCGCAAATCAAACCCAGCGATGAAGAGCTGGAGAATTTTTACAAAGCCAACGCAGACAAGTTTCAATCAGTAGAGCTTGCCGATGTCGACTATGTGGTCTTAGATTTGGCCGCCGTGCAAAAAGGCATCGTGGTGCCCGAAGACGAGTTGAAGGCGTATTACGAACAAAACGCAGCGCGATTGGCTGGGTTGGAAGAGCGCCGTGTGAGTCATATCTTGATCAATGCCGACAAAGCTGCCTCTTCGGCTGAACGTGAAAAGGCCCGAGCCAAAGCGCAAGCTTTGTTGGTTGAGGTACAAAAATCACCAAACCAGTTTGCGGAGTTGGCACGTAAAAATTCGCAAGACCCGGGCTCTGCGGCCAAGGGCGGCGACCTCGACTTTTTTGGCCGTGGCGCGATGGTCAAGCCGTTTGAAGACGTCACTTTTTCCCTCAAAAAGGGCGAGATCAGTGGACTGGTAGAAACCGAGTTTGGCTTTCATATCCTGCGTCTGACCGACATCAAACTGCCCGAGCAAAAAAGCTTTGAGTCGCAACGCGCCAAGCTTGAAGTGGAAGTGCGCAACCAATTGGCTCAGCGCAAGTTCGCGGAAGCTGCCGAGCAATTCACCAACCTCGTGTATGAACAGTCGGACAGCTTGAAACCTGTCGCTGATCGCTTGAAGCTAGAAGTGCAACACGCCAGCAACTTGGGCCGCGATGTGCAAGCAGGCACAACCGCACTGAACAACCCCAAGCTTTTGGCTGCCGTTTTCTTGCCAGACTCTATTGAGAAAAAGAGAAACACTGAGGCTGTTGAATTGGGCCCTCACCAAATGGCCGCAGCACGGATCACCAGCTACAGCCCCGCGCGTACGCTACCTTTTGACGAAGTCAAAGCGCGCGTGCGCGAACAAGTGGTGGCGCAACAATCTGTCGTTCGTGCGCGCTCAGAAGGTGTGGCTAAATTGGCAGAGTGGAAGGCCAGCCCTGAGGCGGCCAAGTTGCCAGCCTCGGTGATCGTGTCACGTGAGTCCAAACAAGCGCAGCCACCCGCATTGGTTGAAGCAGCTTTGCGCGCCAGCACGCAAAGCCTGCCTGCTTGGGTGGGGGTGGACTTAGGTACCAGTGGCTACGCTGTGGTGAAAGTTGAAAAAGTGCTGCCACGCGACGTCGCCAACGCCGATGCTTTGACGCGCGAACGTGACCAATATGCGCAGTGGTGGGCCTCTGCCGAAGGCTTGGCGTATTACCGCCTATTAAAAGAGAAATTTAAGGTGGAAATCAAAGTAGCTCGGTTATAATATCGGCTTCTACGGTGGCTGTAGCTCAGTTGGTAGAGTCCAGGATTGTGATTCCTGTTGTCGTGGGTTCGAGCCCCATCAGCCACCCCAGTGATTTAATTCGTTAAGAATCAACAACTTAGCGAGGTGTTATGGCCCAGATATATGGCCCATTTCATTAGAATAGAAAAGCCTCCTTCTCAGGGGGCTTTTTTTTGCCTAAAGGTTTCCAAAGAACACCCCCGAGGATGTTCTTCAGGGACCTCTAAATCAGCTTAGTAAGCCTTAGATGCGGCCTTTGCTGATCTGGTACCGAAGCGAGGCGGGATCAAACATTAGCCAACTTTTTAAATATCTTTCACCACAGATCTTTTACACATCTTTACCGAGCATGGGCGCAAAGCCAAGCAGCAGCAGGTTTAGATCGTAGTGAAGATGAAACTTTTACCAACTATGTGGCTCGATTGGCTGGAGATGAGCCAAGTGAGTTACAAAACAGTCCAATGCCACCACATGCACGCTGGGCAGGGGCAGCCCATCGTGTGCGTGGGCCACGAGACCCTGAGGGATTGGTGAGTTCACTTAGCCGCTTCTTTGACGTTCCGGTCAAGCTAGAAGAGTATCGACTGCAATGGATGCCTATCGAGCCACAAGATATTTGTCAGCTAGGGGCCACACACGAGTCTGCGATGTTGGGTGGTGGCGCTATGTTGGGTGAGAAGGTGCCTGATCGACAAACACGTTTCCGATTAATCATTGGCCCGCTAAGAATGGATGCATATTTACGTCTCACTCCCCAAGGCTCTGCAACAGGTAAAGATTTACCTGCTTTGGTTGAGTTGGTTCGCTCGTTTATTGGTTTTGAGTATGTTTGGGAAGTTGAGCTGTTGATTCAAGGTGACACGGCCCCAGCCAGCGTATTGGGGGGAAGTACACAACTAGGTTGGTCAACTTGGATGTCTCAAGAAAAGGCATCAATGCCTCAAGCTGTCACAGGCATGGTGCTTGAGCCAGAAAACTATACGACTGATCACAGATAAACCATGAACCCATTTAAACAATTCTTGCAGACCATCATGGGTAGCGATAACGACGCCATGGATATTCATATACCTCTCGAATGGTTAGACCCAATTAGTGAAGCAGAGCCATGTGGCCCGTCATTGGATTACGACACCGAGTTTTCTGTCCTACAAACGCGTTTGGCACCTAAGGCTGATATTAAGTATGGCAATTTTGAGACGGCTGCTCCAGCGATAGATTGGACAGAGGTTGAGCGAGACAGTCGCCGTTTGCTTTTACGTAGTAAAGACATTTCGGTGTTTGTATGGTTTACAAGAGCACGCTGCCAAAGGGCCGGTGCTGTTGGTTTGTTGGAAGGCTTAATTGCTTTGCAGCAAGTTCTGTCCAAATTCGAACAGCATGTGCATCCACAACTTCATATTGAGGGCATGCATGACCCCGCCGTGCGGGCTAATGCCATAGAAGCATTGTGTGATCCTGATGGGTTGATTGGGGACATACGTGATGTGGTAATTTCTAGTTCTACTTCACTACGTCTCACTGTGCGTGATGTGGAGCGTGCATTTGCTTTACCAACACCAGCTTATGCGCTTGATCCAGAGATGGTGCTACGCCAGATAGAAGATTTATATCAGCGTAAACATAGAACTTTATTGACCTTAATAGGTTGCTTGAAAAGCATTGAAAAAATTAACGCATGGGCTCAGCATAATTTAGAAGAAGATGCGCCGAGTCTTGAGTCCGTCTTGAAGTTGTTACGGGTCTTGCTACCCCAGAGTGATAGGCTTAACCAAGCTGAATCTGCCTCAAGTCCTGTTTACCTTATGCCCCAAAAAAATCATCTCGATACAGTACTTGTTGTGGAGTCGACTTCTGTCAATCATGCATTGCCAGCTTTAAGTTCAGTAGACCAACGTGAGCAAATTCGTTGTTCTTTGGTTCAGGTGCGTGAATGGATTGAGCGTAATGAACCTAGCAGTCCAGTTGCTGTGTTGCTTAAACAGGCTGAACGCATGTGGGGTAAGAGATTTTCTGAGGTCGCTCACATCATTCCAGCTGAGCTTTTACAAATATGGGATCGTGATGAGTGATTTTTTTGAGGGCGTTAAGGCTTGGCTTTCAGGCTTAGCTACGCGCGAACCACTTAAAAAACCACGCGATTTAGATCAAGCACAGGCAGTTGCGAAACTCGTCCAAAATGAAATTCCACACTTGCCACTACAAAGCGTGCTCACATCATTGCACGGTGATGTACGTAAGATGCTACCGATACCAACGGCCAAGATTTGACTAATAAAAATTACTTGAATGGATGAGTTGACGCATCGCCGTCACGATGCGGTATGGTCTTCAAGCCAGTGCAACGCTGGCTCGTCATCCGCGTACTGAAAATGTTTGATCTTGGCGTGGATAAAGCGACCAACGGTGACTCTGGCCACGTCAGCCACGATGGTGTCTGTGGCAAGCGCAATTTTTTCGACAAACCGATGATGGGCACGTACAAACTGCATGTGCGCCATCAGCCCCGCAAAGTCATGCCAGCCTGGAAATTTTTTGGTGTGAATCAGCACGCCTTTCAAGGTGTCGTGTGTTGATAAGTAGTCATTTAGAACGCTGCTTAATGCCACGAAGTCTGCAGCTTGCAATGCGTGTTCAGGCGCTAAAACCAAAATTCCTTTGGAGACGATCAGTTCAAATTTCAGCATGGTGACTCCTCAATGCCCGCTTATTACCAAAACGTTTCATAAGACGTTGAGCTGCGGTGAAGGATGAGGTTTTCATGCTACCGAGTCAGTGCCTTC
>CANBWY010000007.1 GCA_947373245.1 Comamonadaceae bacterium | reverse complement strand
GTGCGTGCCTTACCTGTGGCATCGGCTTGTTTGATCTCGGTGGTCGATTTCTTGACCAAGGTGATTTTTTTGCGCTCGGGCGATGCCGTGCCATGGCTGGCTTGCAAATGGCTCAAGAGTTTTTGCTTGTCGCCTTCGGTCAGCGCATCGCTGGCCGAAGATTTGGCGACACCGGCTGCTTTAAGTTGTTCAAGCAGGGTGTCGGTTGGTTTTTTGAGTTCACTGGCAAACTCGGCTACGGTCGTACTGGACATATGTGATCTTCCTCGCCATGACCGTTACTCTTGACCCGTGAACCAATGTTCACGTGCCTTCAAGATCAGGGTTTTGGCCTCTTCTTCGCTTTGGCCGGTAATGGCTGTGAGCTCGTCTACGGCCAAATCGGCCAAATCGTCACGGGTGTGTACGCCGCTCTCAGCCAACTTAGGCAAGAACTCCGCATTCAATCCTTCGAGGTCGCGCAAATCTTGCGAAACTTCTTCGACGCTCTCTTCGCGTGCAATTTCTAGGGTGAGCAGCGCATCCTTGGCACGTGTGCGCAACTCGTTGACGGTATCTTCGTCAAAGCTTTCGATCTCCAACATCTCTTGCAAGGGCACATAGGCCACTTCTTCAAGGCTGGTGAAACCCTCTTCAATCAAGATGTCCGCGACTTCTTGGTCCACGTCCAACTTGGCCATGAACAATTCGCGGATGCTGAAGGTTTCGTCAGCTTGCTTCTGAGCAGACTCAGCCGCATCCATGATGTTGATTTTCCAGCCCGTCAGCTCAGCCGCCAAACGCACGTTTTGGCCGCCGCGACCGATGGCGATGGCGAGGTTTTCTTCGTCCACCACCACGTCCATGGCATGACGCTCTTCGTCCACCACGATAGAGCTCACGTTGGCAGGCGCCAAAGCGCCAATCACGAACTGGGCGGGGTCTTCACTCCACAAGACGATGTCCACGCGCTCGCCAGCGAGCTCGGTGGTCACCGCATTCACGCGGGTGCCACGCACGCCAACGCAAGTGCCAATGGGATCCACGCGCTTGTCATGAGAGATCACCGCGATCTTGGCGCGAGAACCCGCATCACGGGCGCATGATTTGATTTCCAACATGCCTTGTTCGATTTCTGGCACTTCGTGGCGGAACAACTCCACCATGAACTCAGGCGCCGAACGCGACAAGATGATGGGCGCACCGCGCAAAGTGAGGTCCACATCCATGATCATGGCGCGCACGCGGTCGCCACTGCGGAAGTTTTCCTTGGGGATCATTTCGCTGCGACGCAAGCGGCCTTCCACGCGACCGGATTCGACGATCAGATCGCCCTTGTCCATGCGCTTGACCGTGCCCACAAAGATCTTGTCGCCACGCGACATGAAATCATTGAGCAACATTTCGCGTTCTGCGTCGCGAATCTTTTGCAAGATCACTTGCTTGGCGGCCATCGCACCGATGCGTCCAATCGGCAAAGATTCCACACCCTCTTCGATGTACTCGCCCTCTTCGACGTCAGCCACGCGTTCGCGCGCGTCCATCAACATCTCTTCGGCTTCTGGGTTTTGCAAACCAGCCTCATCAGGAACAACCAACCAACGGCGGAAAGTTTCGTACTCGCCCGTATCGCGGTTCATCGCGACGCGGATGTCCACATCTCCTTGGTACAGCTTTTTGGTGGCCTGGGCCAACGCCAACTCAACGGCGCCAAACACCACATCGCGCTCGACGTTTTTCTCGCGCGAGATCGCTTCGACCAGCATCAACATTTCGCGGTTCATGATCGGTTACTCCTTCTCTTACCTACGTTCAACGGGGCTTTTTGCCCTTGAAATCCACAATCGGAGCCAGACGTGCTTCTCGTAGCTCGTCCAGCGTGAAACCCAGTGCGTGCACTGGCATTTCGGCTAATCTTTTGGGGCTAACTTTTTGACCAGGCTTGGCCTTGACCTCATCACGCCAGGTGATTTGCCAACCTGCACCATCGTCGGTGCGCTCTAAGGTGCCACGAAATTTTTTACGACTTGCCGCCACTTGGCCAGCAGCAGCCGCGCCAATGGGCGCTTTGAGTGTGAGATCAACCTCTTCACCCACGAATCGCTCAAAATCAGCTTGGTGACGCAAAGGACGGTCAATGCCGGGTGACGACACCTCAAGGCGGGCGTATTCGGCGCCATCGACTTCCAGCGCAAATTGCAGCTGGCGGGTAACACGTTCGCAATCTTCCACATTGATGGGCTGCACAGGCGTGTCAGCCGTCCAAGGCATATCGATCGTGATGCGCAAGAGCCCCCCGGCCGAGCGTTCAATCTCCACCAGGTCGTAACCTAAGCCGGTCACTGTTTGTTCTACGGTTTGCTGCAAACTCACGTCGAAAAATAGCCTTCAAAATCAAGTGTTCAAAAAACAAACGACCAAAAAAAACGAGCGGTAATTACCCGCCCGTTTGGTCGTGAAGCGCTCATTGTAGCGCCTAAATGCTTGATTATCAAAGGATAAACTGTATTTTTAAGCCTCAGCCCCTACCAATATCTTGGTGTAAGGCGCCTGCGGCTGATTCAAAATTTGATCCACCGCCCCTGTCTCGACAACCGCGCCCGCATGCATGACCAAGACGTGGTGCGCCATGGCGCGAATCACCGACACATCGTGGGTGATGAGCAAGTAGCTCAGGCCCCGCTGGCGCTGGAGCTTTTGCAACAACTGCAAGACTTGCAGCTGTGTGCTGGCATCTAGGGCGCTGGTGGGTTCATCGAGCACCAACACTTGTGGCTCAATCACCAGTGCTCGGGCGATGGCGAGGCGCTGGCGTTGCCCACCCGAAAACTCATGCGGGTAGCGCTGCAACAGGCCAGGAAACTCAGTTTCGGTCAGCCCCACCGCCGCGAGGGCAACCAAAATGCGGCGCAAACGCCCCAAATCGTCCAAGCCGGGCATGTGCAAGGTCAACCCCTCTTGGACCAACTCGCGCACATTCATGCGCGGTGACAGCGATGAAAAAGGGTCTTGAAACACCACCTGCACCTTGCGCCGCAGCGGCAGGTCAAGGGCCGCCTGCCCTTGCCAAGGCGTGCCATCGATCTGCAGCGTGCCCGCGCAAGGCATCAACCCCAGCGCTGCCAAGGCCAAGGTGGTTTTACCTGAACCAGACTCACCAATCACGCCTAAGGTCTGCCCGGCACGCAAGGTGAAGTTGGCCCCATGCACGGCGACGAAGGTATCGCCGCCCAGCCAACCACGCCAACCGGCGCGCCGAATGGGGTAGCTCACACGCAAATCTTTGGCCTGCATGCAAACAGGCGCATCGTCGCTGGCAGGCACCACATCACGGGGCGGTTGGCTGTTGATCAGCCGCTGTGTGTAGGGGTGTTGGGGGGTCGTCAACACCGTCTGCACGGTACCTGACTCGACGATCTCGCCTTTTTCCATGACCAACACATGGTCCGCAAAACGCCGCACCGTTTGCAAGTCATGCGTGATCAGCAAGACGGCCATGCCAAAACGTTTTTGCAAGTCGTTGAGTAAATCCAAAATCTGTGTGCGCAACGACACGTCGAGGGCCGTGGTGGGTTCATCCGCCACCAACAAACGCGGCCGGCAGGCCAAAGCCATAGCGATCATCACGCGCTGGCGCTGACCGCCCGAGAGTTGGTGCGGGTAGGCACTGGCGCGGCGCACCGGTTCAGGAATACCGGTGAGCTTGAGCAACTCCACCGCTTCGTGCCAAGCTTCGGCACGGCTCATGCCGCGTTTGACTTCCAGCACTTCGGCAATTTGATCGCCCGCCGTCATCAACGGGTTCAAGGCCGTCATCGGCTCTTGGAACACAAAGGCAATGTCTTGACCGCGGATGTTGACCAACTCTCGCTCGCTCAGTTTGACCAAGTCGTGGGTTTGCGGCGCATCGGTGGCTTCGGGGTGCAAGGTGTCCGCGTCTTGCGCGGTCCACAGGACGCGGCCTGACACGCGCGCGCCTTCGAGCAGTTTGACAAAGCTCAGCGCCGTCACACTTTTGCCTGAACCCGACTCGCCCACCAAGGCCAGCTTTTCGCCCAAATCTAAGTTGAAGCTGATGCCTTTGACGACCTCTTCGTTTTGAAAAGCAATGCGCAAATCGCGCACCTGAAGCAAGGGCATTCTCACGGGCGCGCCTTTCTGGGGTCTAGGGCATCGCGCAGCGCGTCTCCCATGAAGGTGAGCAGCATCAGCGTGACCACCAGCACGGCAAAGGTGGACAAGGAAATCCACCACGCGTCGATGTTGTTTTTGCCTTGCGCCAACAACTCACCCAAGCTCGGTGTGCCAGGCGGCACGCCAAGGCCTAAGAAGTCCAAGGAGGTGAGCGACAAAATGGCCGCACTCATGCGAAACGGCAAAAAGGTGACCACCGGCGTCAAGCTGTTGGGCAACACGTGGCGCCACATGATTTGCGCATCAGACAAACCAAGGGCGCGCGCGGTACGCACATAGTCAAGCTGGCGGTTGCGCAAGAACTCGGCGCGCACGTAATCGGACAAGCCCATCCAACCAAACATGCCCAACAAAATCAACAGCAAGGTGATGCTCGGGTCAAACACGGCCGAGAAGATGATGAGCAAATACAGCTCGGGCATGGCACCCCAAATTTCGATGAAACGCTGAAGGCCCAAGTCCGTCTTACCACCAAAGAAGCCTTGCAAAGCACCGGTCAAGATACCGATGACCGTGCCAAACAGTGTGAGTGCCAGTGCAAACAAAACAGAGATGCGAAAGCCGTACAGCAAACGCGCCACCACATCACGACCACGGTCATCGGTCCCCAACCAGTTGTCGCCCGAAGGTGGTGCGGGGTTGGGCTGCTTGGCAAAGTAATTGAGCGTGCTGTGGTGATACGGATTGATGGGGTACAAGGCCCAATTGCCGGGTTTGTCGAACTGCGCTTGGATGAAGGGGTCCAAGAAATCGGTGGGCGTCTCAAAGTCGCCACCAAAAGTGGTCTCGGGCTGGTTGTGCACGATGGGGGCATAGAAGCTGCCGTTGTAGCGCGCGATCAAAGGCTTGTCGTTGCACAGCACTTCGGCAAACAAACTCAAACCAAACAAGGCCACGAACACCACCAAGCTGTAAAAGCCCAGTCGGTTGTGCCGAAAGCGCAACCAAGCGCGCTGGGTGGGCGACAAAGAAGCTTCAGTCGAATTTGACACGCGGATCCACCCATACATAACAAAGGTCGCTGATGAGCTTGGTGACCAAACCAATCAACGTGAACAAATACAGCGTCCCCAACACCACCGGGTAGTCGCGACGCATCACGCTCTCGTAGCTCAACAACCCGAGGCCATCGAGCGAAAACAAGGTTTCAATCAACAACGACCCCGTGAAGAACGCGCCAATGAACGCTGCCGGAAAACCCGTGACCAACGGAATCAGCGCGTTGCGAAACACGTGCTGCCAAATCACACGTCGCTCAGACAAACCTTTGGCGCGCGCAGTTAGCACGTATTGCTTGCGAATCTCTTCAAGCATGGCATTTTTGGTGAGCAGCGTGGTCACAGCGAATGCCCCCAACACGCTCGACGTGACTGGCAGCACGATGTGCCACAGATAGTCGGTAATACGCGCGCCCCAGCTCAGCTGCGCCCAATTGGCAGAGGTCAAGCCACGCAAGGGAAACCATTGCAACTGGCCACCAAACACGACCAGCAACGCCACGCCTAGCACAAAGCCAGGAATTGCAAACCCCACCAACACCATCAAACTGGTCAGAAGGTCAAAGTGCGAACCCGCACGCACAGCTTTGGCCACACCCAGCGGCACAGAGATGAGGTAACTCAAGAGGAAAGTCCAAAGCCCCAAGCTAATGGACACCGGCATTTTTTCTTTCACCAACTCCCAAACAGTTTTGGGGTAGAAAAAACTTTTTCCCAAATCGAACACGGCGAACTGTGTGAGCATTTGCCAAAAGCGTTCGGGTGCCGGTTTGTCAAAGCCGTATTGCTGGCGAATTTCCTCTATCCGTGCCGCGTCTACGCCTTGGCGACCCCGATAGCCCGCCCCTGCCACTGCGGCCCCCTCCCCGCCGCTGTCACGCCCTTGCAGTTGGGACACCATTTGCTCCACCGGACCACCCGGTACGAACTGAATCACGACAAAGGTCATCAACAGCACGCCCAACAAGGTTGGCACCATCAACAACAAGCGTTTGAGGATGTAGGACGTCATGGCGTTGCACGCTCCGCACGTTTGGTCGCAGCCAAGGTGGCGCGGTTGTCGATGGTGGCCCACCACGTGGATGAGGCCCAGCCCTCGGGTTGGTAATAGCGCGGCATCACCGCAGGTAATTCAAATCGGCCGTTACGCCACGCCACCCGATGCACACCGCCATACCAATGCGGCACGCTGTAGTAGCCGTGGCGTAACACGCGGTCTAAGGCACGTACCGCCGTGATGAGCTGTGGTCTGGTCTTGGCCGAAATGACGTGGTCGAGCAAGGCGTCGACGGCCGGGTCTTGCACCCCCATCAGGTTGCTCGACCCCTCGGTAGCGGCTGCCTTGGTACCAAAGCGCTCCACCAACTCAGTGCCCGGCGACTCACTGCCCACGAGTCGGTTGCTGATGACTTCAAAGTCAAACACGTCCAAGCGCTTTTGCAAAATCGCAAAGTCAATCACTTTGTAGCTCACGTGAAAGCCCAGCTTCTCCAAGTTTTTGGTGTACGGCGTGATGACGCGCCCCATCGCACCTGAGTTGTCGAGAAACTCCAGCGTGAACGGCTCGCCCTGGGGGTTGCGCAATGCGCCGTCGTGGTAGGTCCACCCCGCTTGCGCCAACAAAGCCTTGGCTTGGCGCAAATGGTCGCGCAAGGTGTGGCCCGACTTGGGGTCCAGCGAGGTGCGTGGTGGCAGCGGCACGGCATCTTGGAAGATCGCTGGCGAGAGCTTGTCACGCAACGGGTTCAACAAAGCCAATTCGGCGGCATCTGGCAGGCCTGTGGCTTCAAAATCGCTCGCCACAAAATAGCCGCGCACGCGGCTGTAAGCGTTGTAAAACAGTTGGCGATTCATCCACTCAAAGTCCATCGCCAAGCCAATGGCTTCGCGCACACGTGCATCTTTGAATTTAGGCAATCGCGTGTTGAATAAAAAGCCTTGAAAGTCGCCTGCGTTGCCGTGTTTGAACTCGGCCTTCACCAATTCACGATTGACGAACTGTTTGCCCGTATAACCCCTCGCCCATTCGCGCGCGATGAAGGACTGCACCAAATCAAATTCCCCTGCTTTGAAGCCTTCGAGTTGCGCCGTGTTGTCTTTGTAGAGCCGATAGGTGATGCGGTCAAAGTTAAACAAGCCTTTGCGCACATTCAGGTCACGAGCCCAGTAGTTGTTGTCGCGCTCGTAGCTCACATCGCGACCAAACACCACGCGGCCCATTTTGTAGGGGCCGCTGCCAATCGGCACATCGGTGACGATTTTGTCAAAGGGTTTGGCACGCCCCTGCTCCTCACCCCAATGGTGGCTGAACACCGGCATGCCGCCCACAATGAGAGGCAACTCAGGATTGACGCGCTTGAAATCAAATCGCACGGTGCGTGCATCGAGGGCGGTCACACCCGCCACCTCCGCAAACAAAGTGCGAAATTGCGGCGCGGCCTGCTTGCTGATGAGTTGCTCAAACGAATAGGTCACATCCTCAGCCAGTACCGCATCGCCGTTGTGAAAGCGCGCTTGCGGGCGAAGTTTGAAGGTCACGGAGCGGCGATCAGGCGCCACCGTCACGTCTTCAGCCAACAAACCGTAAGCCGTGCTTGGCTCGTCCAAGGTGCCGGTGAGCAAGGACTCGAACACCAAACTCGTCAGACCTGGGGCTGCGTTGCCTTTGAGCGTGAAGGGGTTGTACTTGTCAAAACTCGACAAACGCGAAGGCGGGACCAACACCAGCTCGCCACCTTTGGGCGCAAGCGGGTTGGCATAGTCGAAATTTTTGAAGTTGGCGGGGTATTTCACATCTCCAAATTGGGCGTACGCATGCCCCGCCCATGAAGGACTTGCACACCAAAACACCAACAAAATGAGAAACCTACGCATGCGACAATTCTGCAAGATTTTTTTGGAGTGATTCTCATGGGTACAAAAACAGGTTTCTTGTCGGGTAAAAAGCTGCTGATCACAGGCGTCTTGTCCAACCGTTCGATCGCTTACGGCATTGCCAAGGCCTGCCACGCACAAGGTGCCGAGCTGGCTTTCAGCTATGTGGGCGAGCGCTTCAAGGACCGTATCACCGAGTTCGCGGCTGACTTTGACTCCAAGCTGATTTTTGATTGCGACGTTGGCAGCGACGCGCAAATTGCGCAAATGTTCAAAGACTTATCGACGCACTGGCCTACCTTTGACGGTTTTGTGCACAGCATTGGCTACGCGCCACGCGAAGCGATTGCTGGGGATTTTCTCGACGGTTTGTCGCGCGAAGGCTTCCAAATCGCGCACGACATCAGCGCTTACAGCTTCCCTGCCATGGCCAAGGCCGCTCTGCCCTACTTGAACGACAAATCGGCCGTGCTGACCCTGTCGTACCTAGGTGCCATCCGTACCGTGCCCAACTACAACACCATGGGCTTGGCCAAAGCCTCGCTCGAAGCGTCTGTGCGTTACTTGGCTGAATCCTTGGGTGCCCGAGGCCGCAACCTGCGCGCCAACGGCATCAGCGCTGGTCCGATCAAAACCTTGGCGGCCAGTGGCATCAAGGGTTTTGGCAAGATTTTGAGCGTGGTGGCCGAAGCCTCGCCCATCCGCCGCAACGTGACCATCGAAGACGTGGGCAACGTGGCTGCGTTTTTGATGAGTGACTTGGCAGCTGGCGTGACCGCCGAAATTACCTACGTCGACGGCGGATTTAGCCAAGTTGTAGGTGGCATTGCCGAGCCTGCAGCCGAGTAAGCTGGCGCTCTTGGCCACAGGGGTGGCCACCTGAGGCTCAAGCCTCAAAGGAGCCAACCATGCAACGCCGCCATGTGTTCCCTCTGATCGCCTTTGGACTGCTTGACCCCGAGCTGACCCGCGCCACCCCAAGCGCAACGTCAAAAGTTCCACACGTACCCGCACTTTGGCTGGCCAACGCCTACCGCCCGAATGTGGCACTGACAGACTACTGGGCCAGCGAAAAATACGATGGCATTCGCGGGTATTGGAACGGGCATCAACTGCTCACGCGCAAAGGTAAAGCACTGAGCCCGCCCGACTGGTTTGTCAAAGACTGGCCAGCCGCACCGCTTGAAGGCGAGCTTTGGGCTGGCCGCGGGCAATTCGAAGCGGCCGCATCCATCTTGCAACAAAAAAATGCGTCCGACACAGCATGGCGAACACTGCGATTCATGGTGTTTGACGCACCAGGCCACGCAGGCACCTTCAGCGAACGCATCCACGCCTACGAAGACACGGTCCGATTGCTTGCGCAACCTTGGGTCCATGCGGTCGCGCAGTGGCAATTGAAAAGCCAGACCGAGTTAGATACGCGTTTGGCAGCGCTCACCCAAGCCGGTGCTGAAGGCGTGATGCTCCACTTGGCACAGGCGCACTACAAAGCGGGCCGCAGCAACGACCAGCTCAAAGTCAAACCCCAAGACGATGCCGAGGCCAAAGTGGTCGGCCACGTGGGTGGGCATAGCAAGTACGCACAAAGCACGGGGGCGCTTTGGGTAGAAACACCGCAAGGCCAACGCTTCAAACTGGGAACGGGTTTGCGTGATGACGTGCGCCGGACACCACCGGCCCTTGGCGAGTGGGTGACCTACACCTATCGCGGGCTTACAAACAAAGGCACCCCGCGATTTGCCAGCTATCTGCGCACACAGCCAGACATTGAGCGCTGAGAGATCTAGGCCTTGACGCAATCCGCGTAATAGCGTTTCACACCGTCTTCACCCACCTCTTCCACCAAACCATGGATATCGGTCTCAAAGCCGGGGCACTGCAAGTTGAACTCGCGGGCGAACTTGAGGTAGTCCACGATCTTCTTGTTGAACACTTCGCCAGGGATGAGCAACGGAATACCCGGTGGGTAGGGCGTGACCAAACTGGTGGTGATGCGGCCTAACAAATCGTCCACCGGCACGCGCTCGGTGTTGCGGTGTGCGATTTGTGCGTAAGCGTCGCTGGGTTTCATGGCGGGTGTCAAGTCGCTCAGGTACATCTCTGTGGTCAAGCGCGCAATGTCGTACTTGGCATACAAGGTGTGAATGTGCTGACACAAGTCGCGCAAGCCCATGCGCTCGTAGGTGCGGTGCTTCTGACAGAACTCGGGCAGGATCCGCCACATGGGCTGGTTGCGGTCGTAGTCGTCCTTGAACTGCTGCAACGCGGTCAGCAACGAGTTCCAACGCCCCTTGGTGATGCCGATGGTGAACATGATGAAGAAGCTGTAAAGCCCCGTCTTCTCCACGATCACACCGTGCTCAGCCAAGAACTTGGTGACGATGCTGGCAGGAATACCTGTCTTGTCAAACTTGCCGTTCAAATCCAAACCGGGTGTGACGATGGTGGCTTTGATCGGGTCCAACATGTTGAAGCCATCGGCCAAGTTGCCAAAGCCGTGCCACTTGGACGACTTGCCTTTGCCTTTGATGATCCAACTGTCTGCGCGGCCAATGCCGTCGTCCACCAACTCATCTGGGCCCCAAACTTTGAACCACCAGTCTTTGCCGTATTCATCGTCCACTTTGCGCATGGCGCGGCGGAAATCCAGAGCTTCGGCAATGCTCTCCTCTACCAAGGCAGCGCCGCCGGGCGGCTCCATCATGGCCGCTGCCACGTCGCAGCTGGCAATGATGCTGTACTGCGGGCTGGTGCTGGTGTGCATCAAATAGGCTTCATTGAACAAGTGACGGTCCAACTTGGTTTTTTGCGAGTCTTGCACCAACACATGGCTGGCTTGGCTGATACCGGCCAACAGCTTGTGAATCGACTGCGTGGCATACACCACGGAGTGCACGGGGCGCTCGCGCTTCTTACCCATCGCATGGTAGGTGCCGTAGAACGGGTTGAACGCGGCGTGGGGCAACCAAGCTTCGTCAAAGTGCAAGTTGGCTACGTAGCCATCGAGCATCTTTTTGATGGTTTCTGTGTTGTAGAGCACGCCGTCGTAGGTGGACTGTGTGAGGGTGAGCACGCGGGGCTTGACCTTCTTGGCATCCACGCCTTTGAGCAAGGGGTTGGCCTTGATCTTGGCTTGAATTGCAGCAGGCTCGAACTCACTTTGCGGAATCGGGCCGATGATGCCGAAGTGGTTGCGCGTGGGCTTTAAGAACACGGGCACAGCGCCCGTCATGATGATGGCGTGCAGCACTGACTTGTGGCAATTGCGGTCCACCACCACCACGTCATCGGGCGCGACAGTGTGGTGCCAAACGATTTTGTTGGAGGTGCTCGTGCCGTTGGTCACAAAGAAGCAATGGTCGGCGTTGAAGATGCGCGCGGCATTGCGCTCGCTCTCGCCGATGGCGCCGTTGTGGTCTAGCAACTGGCCCAATTCTTCCACCGCGTTACACACGTCGGCACGCAACATGTTTTCACCATAAAACTGGTGGTACATCTGGCCCACAGGACTCTTCAAAAACGCCACGCCACCCGAGTGGCCTGGGCAGTGCCATGAGTACGAACCGTCTTCGGCATAGTCCAGCAAAGCTTTGAAGAACGGGGGCTGCACCCCTTCTAAGTAGCTCTTGGCTTCACGAATGATGTGACGCGCCACAAACTCTGGTGTGTCTTCGAACATGTGAATGAAACCGTGCAACTCGCGCAAGATGTCGTTGGGCAAATGACGCGAGGTTTTTGTTTCGCCGTACACATAGATGGGTACATCGGCATTCTTTCGACGCACTTCTTCAATGAAGTTGCGCAAATTCAACACCGCGGGGTCTAGGTCTGGGCCAGGCGTGAATTCTTCGTCGTCGATCGACAAGATAAAAGCACTGGCGCGAGACTGTTGTTGCGCAAATTGGCTCAGATCACCATAGCTGGTCGCCCCCATGACCTCATAGCCCTCACCTTGTATGGCATCAGCGAGCGCACGGATGCCCAAGCCTGAGGTGTTTTCCGAACGAAAATCCTCGTCGATGATGACAATGGGAAAACGAAATTTCATGGGGGCTCCGAGCGTTTCAAGCTTGACAAAAAGAATGCCGCGAAGTGTACTCGCCCACTGCTACAATGCACGTCTTCGGAGCGATGGATGAGTGGTTTAAGTCGCACGCCTGGAAAGCGTGTGTGGGTTAATAGCCCACCGAGGGTTCGAATCCCTCTTGCTCCGCCAGACTATTAACAAAAACGCCCCTCACGGGGCGTTTTTTTTGTTCAAGCCAAATTGCGTAACGCCTCGGCAATGGCAGGCGCGACACTCACGGCATTGGTGTGATGCGCAATGCAGTCGGTGCTCCAAACTTGGGACACCCCGGCGGCTTTGAGTACCTCAAACGCATCCGCCGCAAACAAAGCATGCGTCACAGCCACGTCCACGCTGGCAGCACCTGCAGCCAGCAAAAGTTCGGCGGCCTTCGCCACGGTTCGGCCACTGCTGGCTACATCATCTAGCAGCACCACGGCACGCCCTCGCACATCGACGTCGGGTAAGGCGATGTCAACGGCTTGATCACCATGGCGCACCTTTTGGCAGACCGCGTGGTCAAAGTCGTGGCGCTTCGCTGCCTGTGCGACCCACTGTGCGGACTCACGGTCGGGGCCCATCAAAAAAGGTTGCGTGTGGTGTTGCGCAATCCAGTCGCTCAGCAAGAGCGCGCCGCTGAGCACCACGGCTTGGCGCACAGGAACGGCTTGCTCGAGTCTGGCGATGCGATGCAAATGGGGATCCACGGTGATCACCGCATCACACAATGAGGCGATGAATTGCCCCACGATGTGTTGGCTGACCACCTCCCCCGGCTGAAACGCCATGTCTTGGCGCATGTACGCCAAATACGGGGCAACCAAGGTCAGGTGCTGCGCGCCCAGCTCACGTGCGGTGCGAGCGGCGAGCAAGAGTTCAATTAATTTTTCATTCGGGTTATGCAGGCTACGCAGTAGCACCACGCGGCGAGGCAAGGCGGGCGGCAATCTGAGCTTGAGCTCACCGTCAGGAAACCGATGCTTTTCGATAGCGTGGGGCGTCAAGCCCGCCAACTCGGCCAAGCGCAATGCAAATGGGGCCTCGTCGTCAAAGTAAAGCAAGCTTGCAGCGTAGCCCATCAAAACTCCACAAACACATGAGGCAACTCTTCAACCTTGCCAATGGTGAAGGCCGTGCACTTTTGCGTGTGTTGTCGTGCAAACTCCAAGTCGGTCGGAAACTCTGCATGCACGCGATACAACACATCGCCCACGACCACGGCATCCCCGAGTTTTTTGAGTAAATCTACACCTGCACTTTGTACTTTGGGTGCGCCTGCAAATCTCGCCACGCGGGCGATATGGAGGTTGTCGATGCCGGTGACGACGCCATCGGCATCGGCATGGACTTCGAAGGTCAATGCACCTAAGTGGGGTTGACTCGCGTTGAAGCCCTTGCTGCCTTGTGCTTGGATGATGGCGTTCATGCTGGCGAGTGCACGTCCAGAATCCAAAATGTCTCTGGCAATCGCAAAACCGTCGCCGCCGCGCACATCGGGATCACACTCAATCAATCGGCCGGCCAAGCGCAAGGCTTTTTGCCGCAAATCAATGGGGGCACGGGGATCGTTTTCAAGCACCCACATCACGTCACGGGCTTCCAGCACAGGCCCAATGCCAAAACCAACGGGTTGGCGCCCATCGGTGATGACGACATCCAATGACAAATGCATGCGCGCCGCCACATATTCAAACAGCTGTCGCAAACGCTGCGCATCTGGCATAGTGCGCACTTTGGCGGTGGGGCCAATTGGAATGTCCAACACCAAATGCGTGGATCCTGCCGCTATTTTTTTGGACAAGATTGAGGCCACCATTTGTGCAGGCGAGTCCAACGACAGCGGCCGCTCGACCGAAATCAACACATCGTCGGCAGGAGAGAGGTTGGCCGTCCCCCCCCACGCCAAACAGCCTCGGTGGGCGCGCACGATTTCGGACAACTTGTCAAAAGGTAACTCGACGTTGGCCAACACCTCCATCGTGTCAGCGGTGCCTGCTGGCGATGTGATGGCCCTTGACGATGTTTTAGGGCACAGCATGCCATGCGCAGCCACGATGGGCACAACCAGCATGGAGGTTCGATTGCCAGGAATGCCGCCAATGCAATGTTTATCGACAACCAGCGGAGATTGCCAGTCAAAACGGCGTCCGCAGGCCACCATCGCATCGGCAAGAAAGAACACCTCTTCACGGTCCATCTCGCCACGGTTGGTGGCAACCACAAAAGCGGTCAGCTCAATTTTGGAGTAATGGTGCTGCGCGATGTCGTGCACGATGGCGAGAAAGTCCGCGCGGTTCAAACGTTCACCATTGATCTTGCGAAATAAAGCGGCCATGGATTCCGGAGGCTCCGCTTGCGAGACCGTGGCGGTATGGCCATCTTCCACGCCCATTTGCAAAAATGCATCTTCAGACAAGCCCACTTCGCCGCAGCGCACGATGTTGACATCGTCCACGACATTCAGCGTGGCCAAGACTTTCTGCCCATTGGCACGCACTTCTACCTTAGACAGCGCCTGAAAACCTTCCGCTCGGTAAAGAGCGCAGTCGCGGTTCAAGTACACGACGTTCTCGTGGTAAGTGTCGATCGCGACGCGTCGCAATGCCAACTTTGAGGATGCATCACATTCAGAATTAGAGGCCATGTGTTGAGCCTAACCAAGGCCATCCATGGCGCAGTTGACATGGGTCAAAGGCAAGGCAAGCAGCCCACCGGGTTTACCTCAGTGAGGGTACGAAATCTTCATCGTCCAATGCACCAAACGAATACCCCGCAGCCAAGATGGATTGGATGACGGCTTCTAAAGCCGCCACCGTGTTGGGGTGGATCTCATGCATCAGCACAATTCCACCCCGGTGCGCACGCAGGGCAGACATCACATGGCCCACATAATCGTTTTTATTGGCAGCAAGCACGCCGCACTCTAGTGCTTCTTTGTCATCGATGGTGCCGCTGCGATCAAATGCCCAGTCACACGAGTCCACATGCCAACCGACCATTTGGTAGCCACTGGTTTTCAGCAAGGCGTTGGTTTCGCACGTAGAGTTGCCATAGGGATACCGGAATAACTTTCGCGTCAAAGCCGCACCGAGGGCAGCTTCGCCGGCCCTCACCTCTTGCGCTTGCGCATCCACGGGGATGCTGTGAAAGTTGGGATGATCCCAAGAGTGGTTGCCAAGCAAATGGTGGCCAGACTTGAGCACCTCAGCGACTAACTCCGGATGGCGCTTGGCCTTCTCACCGATCATGAAAAATGTTGCACGGATGTCGTAATGCGCCAAGACTTTCAGGATAAGTTCTGTTTGAACGGGTTCCGGTCCATCGTCAAAAGTCAACGCCACACGGTGCAATGGCGGATGGCTCGCGATGTCTGACTCGAAACGACAGTTGGCTTTCAAGGTCTCAGGGGCTGTGTTGACGCGTTCATCCAAATGCTGCAATCGATGCATCCGAATCGCGGCCCTGTGCGCATTGCCGGCAGCCAGCTCTGAGGGCTCGGGTTCGGCCGCGCACACCCAAAAACTCAAACCAGCGCACACAACGCAGGTGAACATCTGGCACAGATTCATCAAACGCATCTTGACCTCACGCCTAAACCCGCCCCCCTCAACTGCGAACGCAAGCCATTAGCTACTGCTCTCTTGTGCTTTTTTGATGACGTTTTTAGCATCAGTGCTGCTGTTGGATGCCGCAGCGCTGATGGGATTTTGAATGACCAAGCCCAACAAATGGGCACCGTGTTCGACAGCGATCGAACCGTAAGAAATATCGCCTTGCACGATGGAGTCTTTGTGAAACTCAACGCGTTCAGCGGCATAAATATTGCCTTCAACTTTGCCAGCCACCATCACCCGATGAGCCGTGATATCACCTGACACCTCACCTGTTTTTCCGATGGCCACCGTGACTTTGTTGTCTTTGTTCGTTTCAATATTACCCACCACCTTGCCATCGATGCGCACGCTGTCGAGCAACACCAAGCGGCCATAAATCTGGGTCGTTCTGCCAATGATGGTGTCAAAACGCTCTTGAGAAGGAGAAAACGATTTTTCCTTGAGTTTTTCAAACATGGCTGGCCTTCATTGTTGGCAGTTGACTCACGGCGCACTCGACGTCGCTGTGGCGACGGTTTGCAGCAACATTTGCGCGGGATTGAGCACCCGGTCATTGCGCATCACTTCGTAATGCAGGTGCGGGCCCGTTGATCGGCCCGTGCTGCCCAATTGTGCGATGGTGTCGCCGCGAAGCACTTTCTGGCCTGCTTCAACCAATCGCTTGCTCAAATGTGCATAGCGAGTGGTGAAGCCTTCGATATGGCTGACTTCCACCACGTTCCCATAAGACGCATCCCAAGCCGAGCGCGTCACCGTTCCTGCCGCCGTTGCGACGATGGGTGACCCCACCTCGGCCACAAAGTCAAGGCCTTCGTGCATCGCCAATTGTCCTGTGAAGGGATCATTGCGAATGCCAAAACCACTCGTCACGCGAAAGTCTTTGCCCATTGGCGTTCCGGTAGGCAATGCGTTGAGCCAATTGAGTTGGGCTGACCAATTTTGCGTCATGTTTTTGACCGCAATTTGGGTTTGAGAAAACTCTTCCACGGCCAAAGAGAGGTCGCGATTGAGGTCTGATGACGGACTGTTTGAAAAGCGAGGAGGCACCCAAGGACCGCCACGCCCCTCCTCTTTTTTGGTGTATTTGTCACGCAAGTTCGTCGGCGTCGCCACTTCCATGAAGCGATTTTTCAGGGCCTCAAGTTGGCGAATGTCTTGCACCGTCGTGTTCAAGATTTGGCGCAAACTGTCTAAGCGCTCACGGTACAGTGCTTCGACTTTTTGCTGCTCAGCCTCGGTGGTCACGCCGCCCATGCTGCGGGCCAAACTAGGACTTAACTCAATTGCAATGCGAAATCCAATAAAGTGCAACAGCACACCGAACGCAACCAACACAAAAGCCGACGCGCACACACCCAGCAACACTTTTTGTGCTGTGATGGAAATGGTCCGCACGGTGGCGGTGGGTCCTGAAACCCACATCAATTGCATAGATGGCTCCGGAAAACTTATTGGGGGGGGGCTCTGTAGATTTTTCGCAGAGCAAAGAAGAATTGTAGGGAGTTCTCCTCCAAGAAACATTTAATTTTTGACATAAACCACAATATTGATAATTAGTTTTACTTAATGTTAACTTAATCACCTCGACCCATTGCAAATCATGAAAAATAGGCAGATGAACATTCCTTGGTTAGAAAATGACCAGCCATTGCCAGCCCCCGAATCTGCCCAAAAAGTAGGAAGTGCGTTGGCAGGATTGGTTGCGGCCGGTGGTGGTCTGTCTGTTTCTCGCTTGTGCGAGGCTTATCAACAAGGCATGTTTCCCTGGTTCAGCGCCGGTCAACCCATTTTGTGGTGGTCGCCAGACCCGCGCATGGTGTTACAGACGGATGATTTCAAACTGCACCGCTCCCTGCGCAAGACGCTACAAAAATTCATGGCGAACCCTGCATGCGAAATACGGATAGACAGTGCTTTTGGTACCGTGATTCGCCACTGCGCACAAATCAGCCGCCAGGGTCAACCCGGCACTTGGATTGTGGACGAGATGGTCAGCGCTTACGAAGCCATGCATGCTTGCGGTTTCGCGCACAGCGTCGAGACGTGGGATCAGGGCCAATTGGTTGGCGGCCTTTACTGCGTGGCGATAGGCGACGCGGTTTTTGGTGAATCCATGTTTGCGCTGCAAACTGACGCATCCAAAATCGCGCTAGCCGCATTGGTTGCATTTGCGCGCGCGCATCAGCTGGATTGGATAGACTGCCAACAAAATACCCGACATTTGGCCTCGTTAGGCGCCCGCGAAATGCCACGCATTGAATTTTTGAGACGTGTCCGAGAGGCCCCGAAAACGTCAAGCTACCCTTGGGAGTTCAAACCTTCCTACTGGCACACACTCCTAGCGACGAAGGAGATTTTGTGACCCATGCCCGTGATTTACCCCTCAACACTGTGCATTTTTATGCCACGGCTCCCTACCCTTGCAGCTACTTGCCTGAGAAAACTGCACGCTCGCAAGTCGCAACGCCGAGTCACTTGGTCACCAACGATGTCTATGCCGATTTGGTAAGTCAAGGATTTCGTCGCAGTGGTCTGTTTACCTATCGCCCCTACTGCGACAGCTGCCGCGCTTGCATCCCCTTGCGCGTCGAAACGCTGTCTTTTCAACCGACCCGTAGCCAAAAGCGCGCATGGGCGCGACACCAAAATTTAGAGGTCCGTATTCTCAACTTGGGATTTGATGCCGAGCATTACGCACTCTATTTACGCTACCAACATGCGCGCCATGCGGGTGGCGGGATGGACGAAGACAGCACCGAGCAATACACCCAGTTTTTACTGCAAAGCCGCGTGAACACCCGTCTCATTGAGTTCAGAGAACCCAGTACCTCAGAAGCGTTGGGCGTTTTGAAAATGGTGTCCATCGTTGATGTGCTCAATGATGGTTTATCCGCCGTTTACACTTTTTATGAACCTGAGCCACACACGAGTTACGGTACTTACAACGTGATGTGGCAAATCGCCCAAGCACGACGCTTGCATATGCCCTACAGCTACTTAGGCTACTGGATAGAAGACAGTCCCAAAATGCGCTACAAGTCCGACTTTTCGCCACATCAGCGCTTGGTCGATGGCAAATGGACGTCCAGTAATTTCACATGATAAAATCCAAACATGCGTAAATCCACTGTGCCAGCAACGCCAAATATTCAAGTCATTGAACGCATGTTCACGCTCATTGATGTTTTGGCTTCACGCGAAGAAGCCATCTCGCTCAAAGAAATCAGCGAGCGCACCGGGCTGCACCCCTCGACCACCCATCGCATTTTGAACGACTTGGCCGTTGGGCGATTCGTGGACCGTCCAGAGGCCGGCAACTACCGACTGGGCATGCGTTTGCTGGAACTGGGCAATTTGGTCAAAGACCGCTTGAACGTGCGTGATGTGGCCTTTCAGCCCATGCGTGAGTTGCACAAGCTGATTCAACAACCTGTGAATTTGAGCGTGCGTCAAGGCGACGAAATTGTGTATGTCGAACGCGCCTTCAGCGAACGCTCGGGCATGCAAGTGGTACGAGCCATTGGTGGGCGTGCCCCACTGCACCTGACATCGGTAGGTAAACTTTTTTTGGCGATGGATGACGCACAACGCGTACGCGCCTATGCCACGCGCACAGGCTTAAGCGGGCAAACCCGCAATAGCATCACGCAACTGCCAGTCTTAGAGCGTGAACTCGCCAAGGCCCGTCAATCTGGCGTGGCGCGTGACAACGAGGAACTTGAGCTGGGCGTGCGCTGTATGGCCTCAGGCATCTACGATGACCAGGGAAAATTGGTCGCAGGCTTGTCCATCTCAGCACCCGCTGATCGACTGGATGAAGAATGGCTCCCCAAACTGCAAGCCACCACACACGCCATTTCTCAAGCACTCGGCTACAAAGAAAATCTAGCCTAACCAAACAAAAAAGCCAGCATTTTTGCTGGCTTTTGTCAGGGTCCCCACCGGGCGATTAGGTTTGAGGGCGTCCGTAACCGCTGTGGTTGGTCTCCACCCATTTACGCACACGCTCAGCATCACCAATGCGGCTGAGTTTGCCTGCGGAGTCCAAAAACACCATGATCAACTGACGGCCTGCCACTTTGGCTTGCATAACCAGACATTGACCTGCCTCAGAGATATAACCGGTTTTTTGCAAGCCGATGTCCCAGTTGGGGCTTTTCACCAAGCGGTTGGTGGTGTTGTATTGCAAGGTGCGGTTGCCTACTTCCACTTTGTAGCTCGGTGATGTCGTCAACTCACGCAAAGTGGCGTCGTGATAGGCATTGCCCACCAAGGTGGCCAAGTCCTTGGCGCTAGATTGGTTGTGGCTGGAAAGGCCTGTGGGTTCGATGTAGCGCGTGTCGCGCATGCCCAATTGCGCCGCTTTGGCATTCATCAAGCCCACAAAAGAAGACAGACCACCAGGATAGGTACGACCCAAAGCATGAGCCGCACGGTTTTCGCTGGCCATCAAAGCCAAGTGGAGCAACTCACCACGCGTCAAGGTTGCCCCCACACGCAAACGCGAGCTGCTGCCCTTTTCGGTATCCACATCGTCTTGCGTGATGGTGATAGCTTCGTCCATCGGCAATTTGGCTTCACTGAGGATCAAACCCGTCATCAATTTGGTGATCGAAGCAATAGGCAACACGGCTTGGTCGTTTTTGCTCAACAAGACTTCATGGGTGTCTTGGTCGATCACGTAGGCCACACTCGACTTCAAGTCAAGAATGTCACTGGTGGCGTGCAAGCCCGCTTTTTGACCAAATGAGGGGATCGCGGGCACTGTAGCCTTGACGACTTGATGGCGCACATGCGTCTTGACCACCGATGCACGTGTCTTGTGAGCGGTAGTGTTTTTTTGCGTTGTCGAAGCATTGGCGTGCAAGGCGCACAGCGAGGTCAATAATCCGAGCGATGTGGCAATCAGCAGTCGTTTCAAGTGAAGTTCCTTAAGCTTGAAATCATATTGCTACTGATTTTACTCAAAAGTCACGCAAGATCAAGGACTTGCGTGACTTATTTAATAAATCCAACAGATGCGTTGGATTTATAGACTCACCCTTGCGCAGCCACCCTGTCCGACTTGCTTTGCAGCTTGTTCAAAGCGCTCAAATAGGCCTTGGCCGATGCCACCACGATGTCTGGATCAGAACCCACGCCGTTGACCACGCGGCCGCTGTTTTGCAAACGCACCGTCACTTCACCTTGGCTCTCAGTGGAGCCGCTGATGGCATTGACCGAGTACAGCACCATTTCGGCGCCACTCTTGACGTGCGATTCAATCGCTTTCAGGGAAGCGTCCACGGGGCCATTGCCATCTGATTCGCCCTTGACTTCTTTGCCCGCCACCGTGAATACCACGCTCGCGTGGGGTCGCTCGCCAGTTTCGCTGTGTTGCGACAAAGATACGAAGGTGAACTGCTCACTGGCGTGTGCGACGGACTCCTCGCTGACCAAAGCCAAGATGTCTTCATCAAAAATCTCGCTCTTGCGGTCAGCCAACTCTTTGAACTTGGCAAAGGCCGTGTTGATGTCGGCTTCGCTTTCCATGTGAACGCCTAAGTCTTCCAAGCGTTGCTTGAAGGCATTGCGACCGCTGAGCTTACCCAACACAATTTTGTTGGCGCTCCAGCCCACGTCTTCGGCACGCATGATTTCGTAGGTGTCGCGCGCCTTGAGCACGCCGTCTTGGTGAATGCCAGAGGCGTGCGCAAACGCGTTGGCGCCCACCACTGCCTTGTTGGGCTGCACCACAAAACCCGTTGTTTGGCTGACCATGCGGCTGGTGGCCACGATTTGCTTGGTGTCGATGTTCAAGTCGAGATTGAAATAGTCTTTGCGCGTTTTGATCGCCATGACCACTTCTTCCAAAGAGCAGTTGCCCGCACGCTCGCCCAAACCGTTGATGGTGCACTCCACCTGACGTGCGCCGCCAATCATCACGCCCGCCAAAGAATTGGCAACAGCCATGCCTAAGTCGTTGTGACAGTGCACCGACCAGATGGCCTTGTCACTGTTGGGAATGCGCTCGCGCAAGGTCTTGATGAAATTGCCATATAACTCAGGGATGGCGTAGCCCACGGTATCAGGCACGTTGATGGTGGTGGCGCCTTCGGCAATCACAGCTTCAATCACGCGGCACAAAAAGTCCATCTCACTGCGGTAGCCGTCTTCTGGGCTGAACTCGATGTCACCCACCAAGTTGCGTGCAAAGCGCACCGACTGCTTGGCTTGCTCCAGCACTTGCTCGGGCGACATGCGCAATTTCTTCTCCATGTGCAATGGCGAGGTGGCAA
The DNA here is from genome assembly GCA_947373245.1 of Comamonadaceae bacterium. GTDB lineage: Bacteria > Pseudomonadota > Gammaproteobacteria > Burkholderiales > Burkholderiaceae_C > Limnohabitans. The sequence goes on along the minus strand of CANBWY010000007.1, from coordinate 29,111 downwards.
TGAAGGTGTGAATACGCGCACTGTTGGCACCTTTCAGCGCCTCAGCAGCGCGGCTGATGTCTCGGTCATTGGCACGCGACAAGGAGCAAATGGTGGCGTCTTTGATGGCATTGGCAATCGCTTGTACGGCTTCAAAGTCACCGTTCGAGCTGGCAGCAAAGCCGGCTTCGATGACATCCACCTTGAGGCGCTCCAATTGACGGGCAATACGCAGTTTTTCGTCGCGCGTCATGGAGGCGCCGGGCGACTGTTCGCCGTCACGCAAGGTGGTGTCAAAAATGATGAGCTTGTCGGTCATGGTCAGGACTCCTAGATTCCTAAAAAACTTTGCAACGTTTGGTTCAGCCCCAAAGCAAAAGGCCCGCTGCAGTTGCATACGGGCCTTGTTTGGGTTTGCGCGTGCGCTACCAACTCCGCCCGTTGGGGGATAGAAGCAGTAGTGCCAGCGAAAAATTTTTCATGTGTGGAATTTAGCACAAAGCCAAACCCCATGCGCCATCGGGTGTCTTATTTGTGCAAACCGGCTTCATCGGGCTCATCCGTCGAGGTGCTGATCACACTGGTTTGCAGGCCTTTGGCGCGTCGCCAAGCATACAAAGCATAGCCACTCAAACCATAAAACATGAACAAAGCAAACAACACAATGGGCGGATGAATGTTGATGACGGCGATTACCAAAGCCAACAACACGATCACGGCAAAGGGAACGGTCTGTTTCATCTGCACATCTTTGAAGCTGTAAAACGGCACATTGGTGACCATGGTCAGGCCTGAATAAAGGCACATGGCAAACATAGGCCACATCACGTCTGAGCCTTGATAACCCATATCGTTCATCAGCCAAATAAAACCCATGACCAGTGCCGCAGCGGCTGGTGAAGGCAGGCCCTGGAAGAAACGCTTATCCACAACGGTCGTGTTCACATTAAAACGCGCCAAACGTAAAGCAGCGCACGAGATGTACACGAACGCTGCCATCCAGCCCCAGCGCCCTGCCCCTTTCAAAGCCCACTCATAAGAAATCAAGGCCGGCGCTGCGCCAAACGAAACCATGTCGGCCAACGAATCCATTTGCTCGCCAAAGGCGCTTTGCGTGTTGGTCATGCGTGCCACACGGCCATCCAAGCTGTCGAGCACCATGGCACAAAAAACGCCAATGGCTGACAATTCAAAATGACCGTTCATGGCCATGACGATGGCGTAAAAGCCACCAAACAAAGCAGCTAAGGTGAATAAGTTGGGCAAAACATAAATCCCCTTACTGGGCTTGCGAGGCACGTATTCCTCGTTTTCATCGTGTAAATCTGACATCCATCTGGCTCCGAAAAGTAGGCCCACAGTGTAAGCGCTGCGTTAGGCAGGCCCAAGAATGACAAAGGCCACCGAAGTGGCCTTTGTCGAGCAAAAAAGCGAGGTGCTTAGTTGCGGGTTTGGTCAACCAATTTGTTCTTGGAAATCCAAGGCATCATGGCGCGCAATTTCTCACCCACGGTTTCAATGGCGTGCTCGGCATTCAAGCGACGACGTGCCGTCATGCTTGGGTAGTTGGTTTTACCTTCCAAGATGAACATCTTGGCGTATTCGCCAGTTTGAATGCGTTTCAACGCATTGCGCATGGCTTCGCGGGACTGCTCGTTGATGACTTCGGTACCGGTCACGTACTCGCCATACTCTGCGTTGTTAGAGATGGAGTAGTTCATGTTGGCGATGCCGCCTTCGTACATCAAGTCCACAATCAACTTCAACTCGTGCAAGCACTCAAAGTAAGCCATTTCTGGTGCGTAGCCAGCTTCGGTCAATGTCTCAAAACCCATCTTCACCAATTCAACAGCGCCACCGCACAACACGGCTTGCTCACCGAACAAGTCGGTTTCTGTTTCTTCTTTGAAGTTGGTTTCGATGATGCCGCCTTTGCCGCCACCGTTGGCCATGGCGTAGCTCAAAGCCAAGTCACGGGCTTTGCCAGTTTTATCTTGGTACACCGCGATCAAAGATGGCACGCCGCCGCCTTTGAGGTATTCAGAGCGCACGGTATGGCCTGGGCCTTTTGGCGCCACCATGATCACGTCCAAGTCAGCACGTGGAATGACTTGGTTGTAATGCACATTGAAACCGTGGGCGAAAGCCAAGGTTGCGCCTTGCTTCATGTTGGGGGCGACGTTGTTGGTGTACACCTCGGGGATGTTTTCGTCTGGCAACAAGATCATGACCACGTCAGCGGCTTTCACGGCGTCGTTGACTTCCATCACGGTCAAACCGGCTTTGGCCACTTTGTCCCATGAAGCGCCGCCTTTACGCAGACCGACCACGACTTTGACGCCGCTTTCGTTCAAGTTTTGTGCGTGGGCATGGCCTTGTGAGCCGTAGCCGATGATGGCCACAGTTTTGCCTTTGATGAGGGACAGATCACAATCTTTGTCGTAAAAAACTTTCACGGGGTTCTCCTAAAAAATACTTTGAAAAGGGTTGGAATTTAAACGCGCAAGATGCGCTCACCGCGGCCAATGCCACACGCACCTGTGCGAACGGTTTCAAGAATTGCGCTGCGGTCAATCGCCTCTAAGAACGCATCGTTCTTAGACAGATCGCCCGTCAACTCAATGGTGTAGCTCTTCTCGGTCACGTCGATGATGCGACCACGGAAGATGTCAGCCATGCGCTTCATTTCTTCGCGCTCTTTACCGACGGCACGCACCTTCACAAGCATCAGCTCGCGTTCGGTGTAAGCGCCTTCGGTCAAGTCGACCACTTTGACGACTTCAATCAAACGGTTCAGGTGTTTGGTGATTTGTTCAATCACCTCGTCTGAACCATGCGTTTGAATGGTCATGCGCGACAGGCTGGCGTCTTCGGTAGGCGCCACCGTCAGAGACTCAATGTTGTAGCCACGGGCTGAGAACAAACCGACCACACGCGACAGCGCGCCGGGTTCGTTTTCAAGCATCAGGGAAATGATGTGTTTCATGTTGTCATCCTTCCCGTTCACAGGTCTTCGCTGCCGAGCAGCATTTCGGTGATGCCCTTGCCAGCTTTGACCATCGGGAACACGTTCTCAGTGGGATCGGTGCGGAAGTCCATGAACACCGTGCGATCTTTGAGCTTGCGTGCCTCACGCAAGGCTGGCTCCACGTCTTCTGGGCGCTCAATCAACAGGCCCACGTGACCATAAGCCTCGGCCAATTTCACGAAGTTAGGCAAAGCATCCATGTAGCTGCTGCTGTAGCGGCCTTCGTATTCAATCTCTTGCCACTGACGCACCATGCCGAGGTAACGGTTGTTCAGGGCCATGATTTTGATCGGTGTGTTGTATTGCAAGCAGGTGGAGAGTTCTTGGATGCACATTTGCACCGAGCCCTCGCCTGTCACACAGAACACTTCGCTGTCTGGCTTGGCCAGCTTGATGCCCATGGCATAAGGAATACCCACGCCCATGGTGCCCAAGCCGCCGGAGTTGATCCAGCGGCGTGGTTCATCAAAACCATAGTACTGCGCTGCCCACATCTGGTGCTGACCCACGTCAGAGGTGATGTAAGTGTCAGTGCCCTTGGTCATGTTGTGCAGCGTCTCAATGACGTACTGTGGCTTGATGACGTCGCCGTTGCCATGGTCGTACTTCAGGCAATCACGCTTGCGCCAAGCCTCGATGGTTTCCCACCAGCTGCTCAAGGCGCCGGCATCAGGCTTCAAGCCAGATTCTTTGATCATCTCGATCATCTCGACCAACACGTCTTTGACGTCGCCCACGATGGGGATGTCGACCTTCACGCGCTTGGAAATGCTCGATGGGTCAATGTCGATGTGAATGATCTTGCGTTCGTTTTGCGCAAAGTGCTTGGGGTTACCAATGACGCGATCGTCAAAACGTGCACCCACGGCCAGCAACACGTCGCAATTTTGCATGGCGTTGTTGGCTTCAATCGTGCCGTGCATGCCCAACATGCCCAAGAACTTCGGCGCACTCGCAGGATAGGCACCCAAGCCCATCAAGGTATTGGTCACGGGGTAACCCAACATGTCCACCAAGGTGCGTAATTCTTGTGATGCATTGCTGAGCAACACGCCGCCACCGGTATAAATGTAGGGGCGCTTGGCCGCCATCAGCAGCTGCAAAGCCTTGCGAATTTGACCGCCATGCCCCTTGCGCACAGGGTTGTACGAGCGCATTTGCACTTCGCCGGGGTAGCCTTCGTAAGCCGTCTTCTTAAAAGACACGTCTTTTGGAATGTCCACCACAACAGGGCCGGGACGGCCGCTGCGTGCGATGTGAAACGCTTTTTTCATCGTCAAGGCCAAGTCGCGAACGTCTTTGACCAAGAAATTGTGTTTGACGATGGGGCGGGTGATGCCAATGGTGTCGCACTCTTGGAAAGCATCCAAGCCAATCGCGTGCGTGGGCACTTGACCGGTGATGATGACCATCGGAATGCTGTCCATATAAGCGGTCGCAATGCCGGTCACCGCATTGGTGGCGCCTGGGCCAGAAGTCACCAAGGCCACGCCGACATCGCCGGTTGCTCGGGCATAGCCGTCAGCGGCGTGAACGGCGGCTTGTTCATGGCGAACCAACACGTGTTGAATCGTGTTTTGGTTGTAAAGCGCGTCGTAAATATAGAGAACTGAGCCGCCGGGGTAACCCCAGATGTGCTTGACATTTTCAGCTTGCAGCGCCTTCACGAGGATCTCGGCGCCCATCAGTTCTTGCGTGTGACCGCCAGTGGCAGTTGCGGAATGCGATTCCGACTTTGTGTTTTCCATTTTTATACCTTTTAACCTGAGTGAATTTCGTCAACGAAAAACCTTGGGTGCTTCTTGGCGAACCCTTGTGGGGCTGCATCGAAACTTTGGACCTTCAGCCATGGGCGCATTGTTCGCGCCGGACCCAGACCCGTTTGCCTTTTTTTGTCGAATTGCAACCTCAGATTATGGCATCAAGACAAACACCATTTATTTTGACGCGCGTAAAAACTCTGAGCGAATGCCATAATCGCGCCCGATTCAACTTGGACCCTTCTCCAGTGGCCACCGAACAAGAACTGTCAGACTTCCTCAAAAGCGTCGAAAAACGGGCCTTCAAACGCTCGGTGTATCACGTTCGCGACGATGAGGCAGCCTTGGACATCGTTCAAGACAGCATGATGAAGCTCGCCGAGCACTACGGCGACAAGCCCGCCGCCGAATTGCCCATGCTGTTTCACCGAATCTTGTCAAACACCACGCTCGACTGGTTCAGACGCAACAAAACCCGAAAAGCACTGTTCAGCAACTTCAGTGACTTCGATTCGGACAAAGAAAAAGGCGAATTTGACCTTCTAGAGTCATTAACCCTCGACAACGACAGCCAAATCACGCAAAGTGCGGAGGAAAACTTCGCCAGCATCGCCAATGTCCATGACATTGAAAAAGAGATACAAAATTTACCAGCGCGTCAACGAGAAGCCTTCTTGCTGCGTTATTGGGAGGACTTTGATGTTTCCGAGACTGCCGCAGCCATGGGCTGCTCCGAAGGAAGCGTCAAAACACATTGCTCTCGCGCGGTGCTCGCGCTGAGCAAGGCACTCAAAGACAAAGGAATTCAACCATGACACAAATTGCAAACAGCCAAGACGAATTTGGTTTGCGCATTGCTGCCCAACTGAATTCCGCCAGCTTAGAGCTGCCCCACGACATCTCTGAACGCCTGCGCGCCGCACGTACCCGTGCTGTGGCCGCTCGTTTGAAGCCGCAAATCCAGTTGCAAATGAGTCCAGCTGTGATTCAGCAAAATGGGACGGCCTTGCTGAACTTTGGTGATGAAGGTCTGAACATTTGGAGCCGCTTGGCCTCCTTGTTGCCGCTGATTGCCTTGGTGGCTGGCTTGGCGCTCATCCAAAACTTCATGGATGACGACCGAACCAACGAGCTGGCCGAGGTCGACTCAGCCCTGCTCATCGATGATTTGCCTCCTGCGGCGTATGCCGACCCTGGATTTCTTCAGTTCTTGAAGAACCCGGTTGCCAGCGAATCGAAAGAATAAACGCCTCTATGCTTTTGACACGTTCGATCATTGCCACACTCACGGCCCAACTCCTGTTGATTGGCGTGGTGTTTTCCACTGGCGAGATGGTCAGTGCGCAAACTGCATCCTTGGCGCCTTCTAAGCCTGCATCTAGCCTGCCGGGTCGTCCCCTTTGGATGGATTTAACGGAGTCTCAGCAGCAAGCACTTGCACCTTTGGCACAGCTGTGGCCCACCATGAACGAGCCACACAAGCGCAAGTGGTTGGCCATTTCTCAAAACTTTGCCCAGTTGTCTGCCGAAGAACAAACAACCGTTCAAAGCCGCATGCGTGAATGGGCGGCACTGAGCGCGCAACAACGCATAGCCGCACGCTTCAATTACGCGGATGCGCAACAGTTGCTGCAAGAAGATAAAAAAGCCAAATGGGAGGCTTACCAGGCCCTCTCGGCTGAAGCCAAGCAAAAACTCGCCGCACAGCAAATCAAACCGACTGTGGGCGCAGCACCTGCCGTCAAACCCTTGGCATCAACCAAGCTCACCACGCCGCCAACTGCGAACGCCAACAAAGCATTACCTCGCATTGCCACTGACCAAGCTGCACCCGCTACGCTGTTGCCCAATTTGGCGAACCCAACGAGTGCACCCGTGGCACCCGCGACTGAAAGCACAACCAGCCCCCAATGACTTCAAGTTTGATGGCACCTCGCCTGAGCCGCCGCATGGCGTGTTGGGCCTACGAAGGTTTACTCTTGTTTGGCGTGTTGTTCATCTCAGGCTATTTGTTCAGCACCCTCAGCCAGTCACGGCATGCGCTCGACAACCGCCACGGTCTGCAAGCCTTTCTCTTTTTGGTGATTGGTATTTACTTCACTTGGTTTGGTCACAAAGGTCAGACCTTGGCCATGAAAACTTGGCACATTCGTCTGGTCGACACATCGGGCCAAGCCATCACACAGCAACGCGCCTTCGTGCGTTACCTGCTGAGCTGGGTGTGGTTCATTCCCCCGCTGGCCTTGCTCGCACCGCTTGGCTTATCAGGCGGCGAGTTGGCTGTTTTGTTCTTAGGCTGGGTGGCGGTATGGGCTTTGTTGAGCCGCTTTCATCCGCAACGCCAGTTTTGGCACGACGCCCTCGCGGGTACTCGTTTGGTGAATTCCGAACCTCTCATCGGCTGAGCCTCAGCCATTACAGTTGAGCACATGAGTGCAAATCCACAAAAACAAAGAATCGGCTTGAATCGCGTTTGGCACGCCTTGGGCTACTCCCTCAGCGGCTTGAAAGCAGCCTGGCACGAGAAGGCATTTCGCCAAGAAGCCATTGGCGGCTTAATCATGGTTCCCTTGGCTTTTTACGTCGGCCACACTTGGGTAGAAACTGCGCTTTTGGCAGGCACCGTGGTCTGTGTCATGGTCGTTGAGTTGCTCAACACTGGCATTGAGTCTGCCATTGACCGCATTGGCCCCGAATGGCACGAATTAGCCAAACGCGCCAAAGATGTGGGCAGTGCTGCCGTGCTCTTGAGCTTGCTGCTGTGCCTTGCCGTTTGGGCTGCGGCCATACGCGTCAACTTCTTCACCGCTTAAAACCACCATGAACACCCCTGCTTTTTCAGTCTGCGTCTACTGCGGCTCGCGCAGCGGCACCCTGCCCGCTTACACCGAGGTCGCGCGCCAAGTTGGCACATGGATTGGCCAGCACAATGGGCAATTGGTCTACGGTGGTGGCAACAACGGCTTAATGGGCATGGTGGCACAAGCCACGGCCGATGCTGGTGGCCGAGTGGTGGGCATCATCCCTCAGGCACTTCAAACCACCGAAAACACACGTACGGCTTGCACTGAATTGCATGTGGTCAACACCATGCACGAACGCAAACACATGATGGCCGAACGGGCCGATGTGTTCTTGGCGCTACCCGGCGGTATCGGTACTTTTGAAGAACTTTTTGAAGTCTGGACTTGGCGCCAACTCGGCTACCACGACAAGCCCATTGGCTTGCTCAACACAGCGGGCTATTACGACGGGCTGCTCAGCTTTACCCAAAGCAGCGTGCAGGCTGGTTTTTTGAATGACTGGCAAATGGACTTGATTCGCAGTGGCACAGAACCCACCACGCTGTTGCGTGAATTGGTGCAAGCCGCGGGCTTTGCACCCGAATCAAAGCTCAACCGAATTTAGATCGCAGTGTCGTCCAATTCGCCCGTACGGATACGCACCACGCGCTCCACGGGCGTGATGAAAATTTTGCCGTCTCCAATCTTGCCCGTGCGTGCGACACGCACGATAGCATCCACGCAGTGATCGACGTCCGTCGCTTTCACCACCACCTCGACTTTGACTTTGGGCAAAAAATCGACCACGTACTCGGCCCCCCGGTACAACTCGGTGTGTCCTTTTTGGCGACCAAAGCCTTTGACCTCGGTCACGGTCAAGCCCGTCACACCACACTCGGCCAAGGCTTCGCGCACTTCTTCGAGTTTGAATGGTTTGATGATGGCTGTGATTTGCTTCATGGGTCGCGTCCTTGGGGTTCAATGAAAAGGCCTGTGTTCAGGCACGAAATTTATTGGTTATAGGATAACGCCAATCCTTGCCAAAACTACGATGGGTGACACGCACGCCCACCGGCGATTGGCGGCGTTTGTACTCGTTGATACGGATCAACCGTGTCACTTTCTCCACATCAGCAACCGCAAAGCCTGCTGCGATGATTTCGTCGGAGCTTTGGTCGTTTTCCATGAAGCGCGAAACGATTTCATCCAACACCTCATACGGCGGCAAACTGTCTTGGTCGGTTTGGTCAGGGCGCAACTCAGCGCTGGGTGGGCGCGTGATGATGCGTTCGGGAATGGGTTCTGTCCCCGTGCCATAGGGGTCGTGGGCGTTGCGCCAGCGCGCCAGTTTGAACACCAAGGTCTTGGCCACATCTTTGATGACGGCAAAGCCGCCCGCCATATCACCGTACAGCGTGCAGTAACCTGTGGCCATCTCGCTCTTGTTGCCCGTGGTCAAGACGATAGCGCCAAACTTATTCGACAAAGCCATCAACAGCGTGCCGCGAATACGGGCTTGGATGTTCTCTTCAGTGGTATCAAGTGCCGTGCCTTCAAAGTCGGCTTTGAGTGAGCCCAAAAACGCTTCAAACTCCGGCACGATAGACACTTCGTCATAGCGCACACCCAGGCGCTTGGCCATGTCACGTGCATCCACCCAACTGATTTCGGCGGTGTAGGGTGACGGCATCATCACCGTGCGCACCCTCTCTGCACCCAAGGCGTCCACAGCAATGGCCAACACCAAGGCTGAATCAATGCCGCCAGACAAGCCCAGCAGCGCGCCAGGAAACCCGTTTTTGCCGATGTAGTCGCGCACGCCCAGCACCAAGGCATGCCACAGGTCGGCTTCAAGCGAGCCATCCGCAGCCACAGAAGCCGACAACTGAAGGCCACCGGGCGCGCCTTTAGACGCATTCACCGCAAACGAGGCCACTTCAAAACTAGGCGCACGGCCGGCCAAGGCGCCGTTGGCGTTGAGGGCAAACGAACGGCCTTCAAACACCACCTCATCTTGACCGCCCACCAAATGCGCGTAAATCAAAGGCAAGTCTGTGGCTTGCACGCGGCCACGCATGGCCTGTTCGCGCTCGTCCCCTTTGCCCACGTGAAACGGTGAGGCGTTGATCACGGCCAACAATTCCGCCCCCGCCGCTTTGGCATCCAGCGCAGGCGCATCAAACCAAGCGTCTTCGCAAATCAGCAAACCCACTTTCACGCCATCGACCTCAAACACGCAGGCTTGGTGGCCAGGTAAGAAATAACGACGCTCGTCAAACACTTGGTAATTGGGCAACTCGCGCTTGGCGTAAGCGGCTACGACGCGCCCCTCGCACAGCACGCTGGCCATATTCAAGCGGTGTTGCACCGACACCGAGCGTGTGCGCTCGTCGCCACCCGAGGGGTGGCCCACCACCACATGCAAACCCTTTAACCCGCTCAGCGCAGCGGACACCGTTTTCAAGGCATCATCGCAGGCCGTGATGAACGAGGGGCGGAGGAACAAGTCTTCGGCGGCATAACCGCACAGCGACAACTCAGGCGTGAGCACCAAGCGAGCACCCTCTTGATAGGCAGCGGTTGCGCAGTCGATGATTTTTTGGGCGTTCCCCGCCATGTCACCCACCACGAAATTCAACTGAGCAACACAAATTTTGAGAGTCATGGCAGCAGGCACATTGTCCAAAGTCAAACAGGTTTAAAAAGCAAATGGATTATGTCATTCGCGTCCACGCGAACCCAAGCGATATCCCGGCCGCAGCATGGGATGCCTTGCTTGCCCAGCAAGACGTACCCTCTCCCTTCATGCAACACGCCTACCTTGGCGCGCTGCACACCAGCGGCAGCGCTACGCCCGAGACAGGCTGGACGCCCCAGTTTGTGACGCTTTGGCAAGGCGAGCAGTTGGCCGCTGCCGCAGCGCTGTACGTCAAGGGGCATTCCTACGGCGAATACGTGTTCGACTGGGCTTGGGCCAATGCCTACGCCGACCATGGTCTGAACTATTACCCCAAAGGGACCAGCGCCGTGCCCTTCACACCCGTGCCCGGTTCGCGCTTGTTGGCGCTCGACGCTGGCGCGCGCCAAGCGCTGCTGCAAGCCCTGTTGGAGGTGGCCCGCAAGCACCAGCTCTCATCACTGCATCTGCTGTTCACCAGTCCCGCTGACCGGAAAGCCTGCAACGCATTGGGTCTGATGCAACGCCAAACCGTGCAATTTCATTGGCACAACGCCGATGCACAAGGCACGCGCTTTGGTCACTTCGACGCTTTCTTGGCCAGCCTCTCGCAAGACAAGCGCAAGAAAATCAAACAAGAACGCCGCCGCGTGGTCGATGCAGGCGTGACATTTCGCACCTGCGTGGGCACGGCCATCAGCAGCGCGGACTGGGATTTTTTCTACCACTGCTACGAACGTACCTACCTCGAACACGGCAACGCGCCCTACCTCACACGCGCTTTCTTCGCGCACATGCAACAGGACATGCCAGACAACTGGGTCCTGTTCATTGCCGAACGTCATGGCCACGCCATTGCCAGTAGCTTGGTTGCCGTGCAAGGTTTAGGCACGCCACACGCTGTGGCTTATGGCCGCTACTGGGGTGCGCTAGCGCGTGTGGACTGCTTGCATTTTGAAGCCTGCTACTACCAACCCCTCAGCTGGTGCATCGCCAACGGGGTGCAACGCTTTGAAGGCGGCGCCCAAGGCGAACACAAAATGGCTCGCGCCCTCATGCCCGTGGCCACCTACAGCGCACACTGGCTGGACCATCCCGCTTTTGCAGATGCCGTAGAACGCTTTCTTGAACGCGAGTCTGCGGGGGTTGACAACTACCTTGACCACTTGGCCGAGCGCAGTCCGTTCAAACGCCAAGACGCGTCATCCACCTAGCTAGCCAAGCAGGCGGCTTGGGATTTTCAAAATTCGATGTTGGCTTTTTTGATGATGGCACCCATCTTGTCGTAATCGTCGCGCATGAGTTTTTTCATCTCGTCCGAGCTATTGGCCACAGGAATGATCCCAGCCTTTTCTAGGTTGGCTTTCACGTCAGGCGCGTTCGCGATTTTCTGAATTTCATCATTGAGAACTTTGACAATGGCTGGTGGCGTATTAGCTGGTGCCAGAAAACACCACCAGTTGGTGACCATATAGCCCTTGACCCCCGACTCTGCCACCGTGGGCACCTTGGGAATGACGCCTAAACGAGGTCCGGTGGTGGCCAAGGCCTTGATCTTGCCGTCCAGCACAAAAGGCAGCGCCGCACCATCCACAACCAAATCCACATGCCCGCCAATTAGATCCGTCACGGCTGGGCCGCCGCCTTTGTAGGCGATGTGGCGCACATCCACGTCGGCCATGGATTTGATCAACTCGAATGACAGGTGACCAATGCTGCCAACACCGCTGGTGGCGTAGTTATATTTGCCAGGATTCTTTTTGGCCAAAGCCAAGAATTCGCTCATATTCGAAACTGGCAAATCGGGTCTTGCCGTGATCACAATCGAGACCTCCGCCACCTTGGAGATCGGCGTCAAGTCTGTGAAGGCATCAAACGGGAGTTGGGGATTGGCGTATTTGTTGACGATCAAGCTACTCAAGTCACCAATCACGATGGTGTAGCCATCGGCTGCGGATTTGGCCACAGCTTGCAACCCAATGTTGCCGGTGGCGCCTGCCTTGTTGTCCACCACCACGGGTTGGCCCAGGGCGTCGCTCAGTTTGAGGGCATACAGACGCGCCACACGGTCCGTGTTTCCACCGGGCGGAAAAGGCACCACCAATTTGATCGGTTTATCAGGGAATTTTTGGGCGTGGACCAAACTCGGCCCCCCTAGCAGGAGGACCACACAAGACAGCCCAAAGGCGAGGATTTTTTTCATGTTGTCTCCAGTCAGTTGGATTAAGGTGAACCCACTTGCTTGCCAGCGGGGTCCAAGGGCGGGGTTGGAAAATGCAAGCCACGTTGCCCAGACATGCCTCGATCGGCCTTGAACGGCGTGCTGACAGGCGGGAATCCGATGAGTTTGCCGCCGTGGACCCATGCAAGGTCGTCGCCATAGAGCTGCCCTACCAGCACGGACTCCAAATGCGTGCGAATGCCCAGGTAGTCGGCTTGTTCTGCGCAATCGTGTCGCTCTTGAGGGTCGCATTCGAGGTCAAACAACTGCACCACATTGCCGGCGGGGTACCAGATCAACTTGTGTCGCCCGTCATGGACCATGCGCGTCGCGCCTGCATCCTCGCGACATTCGCCATACAAGAAGGGGCGTGTTTGGCTACCCACCATGGACAAGCCTTCGACTGTGGAGGGAATCGCAATGCCAGCCAAATCCAACAAGGTCGGCATGATGTCTTGCAGCCCCACCAGACGTGAATCCACATGGTTGGCTTTGACCCGGTTTTGATGCGCCGTGTCGATCAGAATCATGGGCAAGGCGCTCGCCCCTTCGTAGAACATCCGTTTGGCCCACAGTCCGAAATTGCCCAGCATGTCCCCGTGGTCTGCTGTGAACATGATGAGCGTGTCGTTGAGCAAGTCTTCTTCGCGCAGCGTGCCTAAGATGATGCGTATCTGATGGTCGATGTGGGTGCACAGCGCGTAATAGGCTTGGCGCAGCTGTTTGTGCGTGTCCTTGCTCTCGCCCACAGGCCAATAGTCACGGACAGCGTCCAAGGCTGAAATCGGTTTGTGCGTTTCCCAATCGGCATGCCAAGCCTCATCAATGTGGACATCGCGGTACATGTCCAAGTAGCACTGCAAAGGCGCCAAGGGTGGGTGTGGATGGGTGTACGAGACATGCCAAAAAGCGGGTCGGGTGGGGTCGCGCCGTTTGATGGTTTTGGCCGCCTCACGGGTGATCCAGTTGGTGACGTGACTGGCCTCACTCAGATGCCACGGGCGGTTGAGGTAATCGTTGTTGTTCATGCCGTGCATGAATTGCTCCCCGGCGTGGCCTTGGGCGGCCAGATACATCTCGTAGTCGTCGATGGCCCCCAATTTGGGACGCCCTTCCTCGGCCAGCAACACATCATCAAAGCCAATTCGGTCACGGGGCGGGTAGACATGCAACTTGCCCACCGCATTCGTTTGGTAGCCTGCATCGCGAAATGCCTGCGCCAACAAAGGCACTTTCGGCATTCGCAGCGTGGGGTTGAAACTGCGGTCGCCGTGGCCCTTGGGGGACAGTCCCGTCATCATGGAGCGGCGCGAGGGAATACAAATCGGGGATTCTGCATAAGCTCGGTTAAACCGCGTGCCCAAGCGCGCCAGATGGTCAATGGTCGGCGTTTGGATGACCGGATGACCCGCACAGCCCAACAAGTGACCAGGCCATTGGTCCACCGAGATGAACAGCACATTGGGATGATTTAAAGCAGGGTTTGTCATTCGATTTTCAACATGTATTGGCTAGTAGATACGGTCCATGCTATGCGCTTTAATAGGCCTTAACCAATGAATAAATATAGCTTTAACATGTCAAAATCAATATGCTTAATTGACTGGGTGCTGTCCTATGCTTTATTCCCCTTCCCATTGGTTTTTGAGACATCGACTCAAACTTCGCGCTTTGACGCTGGTGGTGGCCATGGACGACTACGCCAGTTTGCAACGCGCCGCAGATGCGCTGGGCATGACCCAACCTGCAGCCTCCAAAATGCTCGCCGAATTAGAGAAGATGCTCGGCCTCGCTTTGTTCCAGCGGTTCCCGCGTGGGGTGGAAGCCACCGTCGCTGGCGCTTCGGTGATTCGGCGTGCCCGTCATGTGTTGAGCGAACTCAACCACGTTTGGGAGGAGGTATCGGCCAGCCGCGCTGACGCTGCGCATCACATCGCCATAGGCTCCATCAAGGCGCCGGCTCTGACCATGGTGCCCCGTGCCATTGCTGAGTTTCAAACGCAATTCACCCAATCCCGCGTGAACTTGATGGTCGACTCCAGCCCGGAGCTGATGCTCAAACTCAGGCGCGATGAACTCGACATCGTGGTCGGCCGCTTATCCCCTGAGTTAGACCCAGAGGCTTTTGACTATGAAGCCTTGGTCGATGAACAGCCCGTCCACGTCGTCGCCCGGCCAACGCATCCTTGGCACACAAGACAGACCATGACCTGGGACGAGTTGGCACAGGCCCTTTGGATCATGCCGCCACAGGGCAGTTTGATGCGTTTGAAATTTGAATCGCTGTTTGTGCAGCAAAAAATCATGCCGCCCCAACGGCTGGTGGAAACGCACGACCTCGACACCATCCGACGTTTGATCAGTCAAACCGACATGGTGGCGCTGCTGACCGATGAAGTGGCCAAAGCCTGTGAAAGTGTGCAAGTGCGTTGTGTGAGCGAATTACTGCCACTGCAAATGCAAGGCTTTGGCCTGATCACCAAGCAAGGGCGTGCGCTTTCAAACGCAGTCCAGGCCATGAAAGCAATTCTCAAGGCCATGGGGCAGGCGCAATACAACATCCAAGACTGAGTGCGTCTTTATTGGGACTTCTTGTTGTAGTTGGCAATGCCGTCCATGATTTCTTTGGCAGCAGACGCCAAGCCTTCCCAACCCATCACCTTGACCCACTTGCCTTTTTCGAGGTCTTTGTAGTGTTCAAAGAAGTGGGCGATTTGCTTGAGTTGCAACTCATGGATGTCGTCCAAGGATTTGATCTTGGCGTAGCTGGCCAAGATTTTTTCTGTGGGCACAGCCAGCACTTTGCCGTCCATGCCGCCTTCGTCTTCCATCAACAAAATACCGATGGCGCGGCAAGGCACCACCACGCCGGGTGGCAATGGGAAGGGCGTCATCACCAACACGTCCACAGGGTCCCCATCGCCAGCGATGGTTTGTGGCACATAACCGTAGTTGGTGGGGTAATGCATGGCAGTGCCCATGAAGCGATCAACAAACAAAGCGCCAGACTCTTTGTCGACTTCGTACTTCACAGGATCCGAGTTCATCGGGATTTCGATGATCACATTGAAAGATTCGGGAACTTTGCTACCGGGGGTGACTTTATTCAGGGACATGGTGTCTTGTTATAAAAGTTAAAAAAGAAACTCTGAGGATTAGCCCCGATTTTACTTTCATGGGGCTTGCGCCTCAGATGCCTGTCATTTCATTTACTCGTGTGTGCTTTTACCGGTTTCGTCCATCATTCCCAAGAAAACACGCAAAAAGTACACCGCCATCACCAAAATAAAAGCGATCACAGCCACACTCATCAGGCCGTAGTCGGTGGAGAAAAGGTCAATCCAAGCTTTCATGGTTTCTTTCTTATCAATTGCAATAGCTGTACTTTGCCTCGCTGCAACGCAACGCGCACTGATCTACATCAAGGCTTAGGGGATTCGTGGGTCAGGCAAAATCAACCCCATGTCTGAACGCGTTATCCCACTGGTCGACCAACGGCTCCAAGCCCTCGTCGCCACCGTCCCCGCTCAAACCATTGCGACCCATGGTTTGCTCAGCGACAGTTTGGGCCGCCCGTTGCATGACTTGCGCATCAGCGTGACCGACCGTTGTAACTTTCGTTGCAACTACTGCATGCCCAAAGCGGTGTTCGACAAAGACTACGCCTACCTGCCCCACAGCGACTTGCTGAACTTTGAAGAAATCACCCGGCTCGCCAAAGTGTTTGTGGCCCACGGTGTGCGCAAAATTCGCCTCACCGGCGGCGAGCCCCTGCTACGCAAAAACCTAGAAGTCTTGGTGGCGCAACTCGCCAACATCCAAACGCCTGACGGCACGCCCCTGGACCTGACCCTCACCACCAACGGCTCGCTGCTGGCACGCAAAGCGAAAGCACTGAAAGACGCGGGTTTGAACCGCGTGACCGTGAGCCTTGACGGCTTGGACGATGCCATATTCCGCGCCATGAACGATGTGGACTTTCCCGTGACCGATGTGCTGGATGGCATCGCCGCCGCCAAAGACGCGGGCTTAGGACTAGACGCCAACGGCCATTTGACGGGCCTAAAGGTGAACATGGTGGTCAAGCGCCGCACCAACGTTGACCAAATCTTGCCCATGGCTCGTCATTTCCGTGGGAGTGGCATCACGCTGCGCTTCATCGAATACATGGACGTGGGTGCTACCAATGGCTGGTGCATGGATGACGTGCTGCCCTCCAACGAGGTGATTCAACGCCTCCAACAAGAATTCCCCTTGGTAGCCTTAGAAGCCAGCGCACGGGGCGAGACGGCGCAACGCTGGGGCTACGCCAATGCCGCTGGCAAGTTCGACCCTGATTTGGGTGAAATCGGCGTCATCAGTAGCGTCACGCAAGCGTTTTGCCGCGACTGCAACCGCGCCCGCCTCTCCACGGAAGGCAAGCTCTACCTGTGTTTGTTCGCCACGCAGGGCTATGACTTGCGCAGCCTATTGCGGAAGTCGAATTCAAGCGGCAACCCAACCACCGATACCGACCTTGCCTCGGCCATTGGCCACATCTGGCACCAACGCGACGATCGCTACTCAGAACTGCGAGCTTCTTTGCCCGTCGATGCAGCGAGCGCTGTGCGCCGGGTTGAGATGAGCTATATCGGCGGCTAAACCCGCGCGGATGCACCAGCAACACATGACCCACCACCCCATCGCCCCAGCAGACATCACAGGATTGATCTTGGCAGGCGGACGCGGTAGTCGCATGGGCGGTTTGGACAAAGGCCTGCAAGGCTTCAACGGTACGCCACTCGTGCAGCGCACGCTGATGCGGCTTGTCCCGCAAGTGGGCACGGTGATGCTCAATGCCAACCGCAACCTCGCGGCCTACGCCGCGTTTGACACAGAGGTGTGGCCTGATGCCACGGCAGACTTTGCAGGCCCTTTGGCGGGCTTTCTGGTCGGTTTTGCGCACGCACGCACGCCTTACCTGTTGTGCGTACCCTGCGATACCCCCCGCCTGCCGCTCGATTTGGCAGAGCGCTTATCCACCGCTTTGCTGAAAGAAGACGCCGAGATGGCGATGGCCGCCGCACCGCAAGTACAAGCCGACGGCTGTATCGAAATTCGCCCACAGCCCGTGTTTTGTCTGATGAAGGTGTCGCTGGCTGACAGCTTGGCCAAGTTCACCCAGGCCGGTGGTCGCAAGGTAGGCGCGTGGGCAGCACAGCACAAAACAGCCCTCGTGCCCTTTGATACCCCCAGCGACGACCCACTCGCCTTTGCCAATGTCAACACCTTGACGGAGCTGCAAGCCCTAGAGGGCGCTGCGCCCTCCCCGTCAACCCGTTAGGGCATCATCTCTGTAGGAATGTGCATCGGCCCTGTGCCGCTGTATTTTTCAAGGTAGATGTAAATCACCGGCGTGATGTAGAGCGTGATGACCTGCGAGAACGCCAAACCACCCACCACCACAATGCCCAGCGGCATGCGCAGTTCCGCACCAGCACCTAGCCCCAAGGCAATCGGCAATGCCCCCATCATGGCGGCCAAAGTGGTCATCAAGATGGGGCGAAACCGCGTCAAACAGGCAGAGCGAATGGCTTCGCGGGGCGTCATGTTGTGATGGCGTTGGGCTTCGAGCGCAAAGTCAATCATCAAAATCGCGTTTTTCTTCACGATACCGATCAGCAACAAAATACCGATGGTGGCAATGATGGTCAGCTCCATGCCAAACAAACGCAAGAACAACAAAGCGCCAATCGCCGCCGATGGCAAACCGGCCAGAATCGTCAGTGGGTGGATGTAGCTTTCATACAAAACACCCAGCAGCACATAAATGACACACAAGGCACTGACGAGCAAGATCACTTGCCCAGACTGACCGCTCTGGAACACCGCCGCATCACCGCCATAGCTGGTGATGATGGTGGCAGGCAACTCAATGTCTTTGGTGAACTGATCAATCTTGCCCGTCGCGTCGCCCAGCGGCACATCGGGTGCCAAGTTGAACGAGATGGTCACCGCAGGAATTTGGCCTTGGTGATTCACCGCCGTTGGGCCAATGAAACGCTTGAAGGTCGCCATGCTGGAGAGCGGCACCAAGCGATCTGTGGCGCGACCGCGCAGATAGATATCGTTCAAGCCCGCCTCAAATTGCCGACTCTCTTCCACCGACTCCAAGATCACTTGGTAGGTGTTGACAGGGGTATAAATGGTGCCGATTTGCTTCTCGCCGTAGGACGAATACAAGGCCGTGCGAATGTCGGCCATCGTCACGCCTGCGCTGGCCGCTTTTTCGCGGTTGATGTCCACCAACACGTTCAAGCCCTTGAGCTGTGAGTCAGTCGTCACGTCACGAAAGCTGGGGTCATTGCGCATCTGGCGCACCATCTTTTCAGACCACTCGTTCACGCCCTCAAAGCCCACGCTTTGCAAAATGAACTGGTAACGGCTCTTACTCACCTTGCCACCAAGCTGCAAGTTTTGAATCGGACGCATGTACACATTCAAACCGGGCAAGGTACGGAACTTAGCGCGCAAACCTTCCAACACCTTTTGCATTGGTGCGCGCTCGCTCTTGGGCTTGAGGTTCAAGAACATGCGCCCGTTGTTGGGTAAGTTGCCGCCACCACCACCACCGCCCACAAACGACACCATGCTCAGCACGTTGGGGTCGTTCTTGACCATCTCGGCGGCTCGGTCTTGCAGCGCCAGCATGGCACCAAAAGAAATGTCTTCCGCCGCTTCTGTGGTGAGCTGAATTTGGCTCAAGTCTTCTTCTGGGAAAAAGCCTTTAGGCACCCAGATGTACATGGCAATGGTCACCACAAAGGTGCCAATCGCCACCGCCAACACATGGCGTTGGTGGGCCAAACACCAGTCCAAGGTGGACTCGTACTTGCGCAGCACCGCGTGGAAGACCTGGTCAAACTTGACCGTGATCCAGTACTCCTTGGGCTCTTCACCGTGCTTGGGCAAAAAGCGGCTGCACAGCATGGGCACCAAGGTGAGCGAGACGATGGCCGACACCAAAATCGACAGCGACACCACCACGGCAAATTCGCGGAACAACAAACCAATGGGCCCCGGCATGAAGAAGATCGGGATGAACACGGCCACCAGCGAAATCGAAATCGAAATGATGGTGAAGCCGACTTCTTTACTGCCCTTCAAGGCGGCCTTGAGCGGGTGCATGCCTTCTTCCACGTAGCGCACGATGTTCTCCAGCACCACGATGGAATCATCCACCACCAAGCCCACCGCCAGCGTGATGCCCAGCAGCGACACGTTGTCTAGGCTGTAGCCCAACCAGTACATCAAGAAGAAAGCACCGATCAAAGACACAGGCAAACTTAAAGCGGGAATGATGGTGGCTGCCGCATGCTTGAGGAACAAGAAAATCACCAACACCACCAAACCAATGGTCAAGGCCAAGGTGTAGTTCACGTCGTGGATGGACTCACGGATTGACAAAGATCGATCGTTGAGCAAGTTGATCTGCATGGACGCAGGCATTTGTTTCACAAACTGCGGAATCATGCGACGGATGCCATCGACCACCTTCACGGTGTTGGCACTGGGCTGGCGCAACACAGCAATGATGACGGAGCGCTCCCCCATGAATGAGCCGCTGGTTTTAACTTGCTCGTAACTCTCGCTGACCACCGCCACATCGGACAGACGAATGGACAAACCATTGCGCTGCGCAATGAGTAAATCAGCAAACTCACGCGCACGCACCAGTTGCGGGTTGGCGTAAATCGTCAAGGCTTGACGTGGGCCATCCAATACGCCCACAGGCGCATTCGAGTTGGCTTTGTTGACCGCTTGGGCCACATCGTCCATCGTCAAGTTGTTCAAGGCGAGCTTCGCCGGGTTGGCACGCACGCGCACGGCGTAGCGCTTTTGGCCATAGACCAGCACTTGCGCCACACCGTCGATGGTGGACAAGTTGGGCGAAATCAAGTTTTCCGCGTAATCGCTGACTTCCGACAAGTCCATCGCTGGCGAGTTCAGCGTCATGAACAACACAGGTGCATCCGCAGGGTTGACCTTGCGGTACGACGGTGGCGTGATCATCTCAATGGGCAAGCGACGTTGGGCGCGCAACAAAGCGGCTTGCACGTCCACGGCGGCTTTGTCGATGTCGCGGTCGTTGTTGAACTCCAGCGTGATGCTGGTGGTGCTCAAAAAGTTGGTCGAGCTGATGACGTTGATGCCGTCAATCGTGGAGAATTCTTTTTCCAACGGCAAGGCCACCGAGGCGGCCATGTTCTCGGGGCTGGCACCCGACAAGGTGGCGGACACCTGAATCACGGGGCTGTTAAAACTAGGCAGGGCTGCCACTGGAATTTTGGTGTACGCGATGACACCCGCCACCACAGTCGCTATGGACAACAAAATCGTCATCACCGGACGACGAATGCAGAGTTCTGAAATCGTCATTTTTGTGCTTCTGCTTTGGCCGCAGCCTCTTTCACTTTGCTGTTGGGACGCAAGTTTTGTTTGCCTTCCACCACCACTTTGTCACCTGCCTGTATGCCAGAGAGGACAGCAAAACCTTGGCTCTGGGTTTGCACTTTGACAGGCTTCAAGCTCACGGTATTTTCAGCATCCACCACAAACACTTGGTCGCCACGAGCGTTGGTCACCACCGCTTGCGAGGGCACCACCAAGACATCTTTGAAAAGCCCGGCTTGGACTTGCAAGCGCACAAACTGCCCGGGGATCAAGCTGTGATTGGCGTTGTCGACCACTGCCTTGACTTTCACAGCGCCTATGGCTTGGTCGACTTGGTTGTCGATCACAAACACTTTGCCTTGGCGTTTTTTACCGTCTCCCATGTCAAACGTCACGGTCGGCATTTGCCCCGATTGCTGTGCTGCAAACATCGCCGGCAAAGCGCTCTCGGGTACGGTGAACTGCACGTTCATCGGGTCCAACTGGGTGATCGTGAGCATCGCACCTTGGGTGGTGGTGGTGGTCGCCGTGGTGGTGCTCGAGACCGTGTTGCCGGGTTGCACCAAGGCACCTGGGAACACGTTGATGATGCCAGCACGCCCGGTGATGGGTGAGCGAATGTTGTCGTAACTCAACTGCGCTTGGGCGGCACGTGCAGCGGCTTGGGCCGCTTGCGCGTTGGCGCGGGCGGTGTCCACCGCACCTTGGGCGACAAACTGCTGGCGCAACAACTCTTCGGCCCGGTTGAGCTGACGCTGGGCGTCCTCCGCCGAAGCTTGGGCTTTTTCGTAATTGGCACGGTCCGCGCGATCGTCCAAGCTGATGAGCAAATCACCGGCGTTGACCTTTTGGCCTTCTTTGATATGGATCTTGGCCACCACGTTGGTGACCTGCGGGCGAATGTCCACAATGTTGGCAGCCACAGTGCTACCGGTCGCGTCCAAGATCACAGGGAAGTCACGTTGCGCCGCCACAAAAGTGGTCACTGTTTGCGCCGGCGATTTGGCGTCTGCTTTGTCAACAGGCCAAAAATACTTGGTTGCACCACCTGCCAGTGCGAGTGCAACAGCCACCCAAATCAAACGTTTTTTCGTGGCATTCTGAGACGTGTATTTCATAGCGAACAGTTTTTTTGCGAATTTTGACAACAGGGCGCAATGTAACAGTTGCACCGTGTTTAAGCCTTGTTCGAAGGAGTCAGGCGCCTCTCAAGAGAGCACCTTTACAACAGATTCACACAAGCTGTCGCCGACTAGACAATATCAATTCGACACCTCGGTTAGCCAAACCGTCCGCACGTTCGTTGTCCACATGACCGGCGTGTCCTTTCACCCAGTGCCACACAATGTCGTGGTCGCCTTGGTGGGTCAACGCATCCAGCTGCTGCCACAGGTCGGCGTTTTTGACGGGCTGTTTGGCGGCCGTGCGCCAGCTGCGCGCCTTCCAGCCATGAATCCATTCGGTGATGCCTTTGCGCACATATTCGCTGTCGAGGTACAACGCCACTTTGCAAGGTCGCTTCAACGCGCGTAAGGCCTCAATCACGGCCAACAGCTCCATGCGGTTGTTGGTCGTCTCTAACTCGCCGCCAAACAACTCTTTTTCTTGCCCTGAAGGCGAGCGCAACAAAGCGCCCCACCCACCTGGGCCCGGGTTGCCTTTGCATGCTCCGTCTGTGTAAATTTCTACCGTGTTCATTCCATTCCTTTTGAGGCGGCTTGGGCCGCCGTGTTTGAAGCTGTGGGTACCACGACCGCCGCGCGTGGCACAGCAGCACGCTTCCAAGCAGGCGACATGAGCCGCATGCCATGCACACGCTTGACCGCGACCATGCCGTACACAGCACCCAAAATAGGCCACCAGCGCACACCGGCGGCGTCCATCCATTCCAAGCGATCGAGCCAGCGCTGGGTTTTGGCAGCTGGGCGGTAGCAGCCAAAGCTGGTGGATTCCACCTCAAAACTCAACAACTGCAGCCAGTCGCGCAAACGACCTTGGCCAATGAAGTGCCCCACATCATTGAAGCCACGTCCGAAACTTTTGCTCAGGCCCCACAAGCTGTTGGGATTGAAGCCGCAAATCACCACCCGCCCCTCAGGCACCAGCACGCGCTGCACCTCGCGCAAGGTGGCGTGGGGGTCATAGCTGAGCTCTAAGGTGTGGGGCAACACCAGCAGGTCAAGGCTGGCATCGGGAAAAGGCAAAGCCTCGTAATGGGTCAACAGCACCTCACGCCCCAAGGGCCAAGGGGATGGGCGTTCATCGCAGCCTAGCCAGCGGTGCGGCATGCGGTTGGCTTGCAAAGCATCGAGCATAGGGAAACCCAACTGCAACGCATGAAAGCCAAACACATCTGCCACCGCACGGTCTAGGTAGGTCTGCTCCCAAGTCCGTAAGTAGCCACCCGCTGGAGAGGCCAGCCAGTCAGGCAAACTATCGTTTTTTAAAGGTGTGGATGACATGAAGCTGATTGCAGTGCCTGCGTTCTCTGACAACTACCTATGGTTGTGGCAACAAGACCAAAAGGCCGTGGTGGTCGACCCCGGTGACGCCGCGCCTGTCTTGCAAGCACTCGCCCGCGAAGGGCTGACATTGGCCGCGATTCTAGTCACCCATCACCATGCTGACCATGTGGGTGGCGTGCGCGAGCTCCGCCTAGCCACCGGCGCCCAAGTGTTTGGCCCCGCCCGCGAAGACGTGCCTGCGCCCTTCTCACCCGTCATGCAAGGCGACCAGCTGGCGCTCTTGGGCCAAACCGTCCAAGTCTTGGACGTGCCAGGCCACACCGCAGGCCATGTGGCGTACTTTCTACCCGATGCCGCACCAAGCCCCGTGCTGTTTTGTGGCGACACTTTGTTTTCAGGGGGCTGCGGGCGAATTTTTGAGGGCACGCCGGCGCAAATGCTGGACTCGTTGGACCGTTTGGCAGCCCTTCCCGGCCAAACCCAAGTCTGCTGCGCCCACGAGTACACTCTGTCTAACTTGCGATTCGCCCTCGCCGTAGAGCCCAGCAACACCGATTTGCAAACCTACATGGCAAAGTGCCAACAGCTCAGAGCGCAAGGCAGCCCAACCTTGCCGGCCCAGCTGGACACGGAATTGCAAATCAACCCGTTTTTACGGGCTCGACACCCCCGTGTGCGACAAGCCGTGGCGCAGCACGCGGGGCTCTCAGCACACGAACAAACGGATGACGTGGCTGTATTTGCAGCCCTTCGTGAATGGAAGAACAATTTCAGATGAGATTTTTACTCACCAGCTTTAGCCTAGGCTTGGCCCTGCTCACGGGTTGTACCAGCATTTCCGTCCAAGATGCCACCTCCGACCCGATCGACTTGAGCGCCATCACCCGCGTTAGCGTGATGCAAGATGGCGTAGCCCCCTTAGACTTGCCCAACGATTTGTGGGAGCGCATCCGCCGGGGCTACCAAATGCCGGAATTAGAGAGCGACTTGGTCACAGACCGAACGCAGTGGTATGCCAGCAAGCCCGACTACTTGCAGCGCATGAGTGAGCGCTCTAGCAAATACCTGTACCACATCGTCGAAGAGCTCGAAGCTCGCAAGATGCCCACCGAGTTGGCCTTGCTACCCTTCATCGAGAGCGCGTTCAACCCACAAGCCGTGTCCAGCGCGCGTGCCAGCGGCATGTGGCAGTTCATGCCCGCGACTGGCAAGAGCTTTGACTTGAAACAAAACGTTTTTCGCGACGAACGCCGCGACATCCAGGCCTCTACACGGGCGGCACTCGACTATTTAGAGCGTCTGCACACACTATTTGGCGACTGGCATCTGGCCTTGGCCGCCTACAACTGGGGCGAAGGCAATGTCGGCAAAGCCATTGCACGTAACCAACGCGCAGGCCTGCCCACCACCTATGCCGACTTGAACATGCCTATGGAAACACGCATGTACGTGCCCAAACTCTTGGCCATGAAAAATATCGTGGGCAACCCAACCCAGTACAACGTGGTGCTGCCTAGCATCCCCAACCACCCGTATTTCCAAAGCGTCCCCTTGCCGCGTGACATGGACGTGAGCGTGGCGGCGAAGTTGGCGGAGATTTCCATCAATGACTTCAAGGCCCTGAACCCGTCCGCACACCGCCCCGTGTTGTTGGCCGCAGGCTCGCCCATCATCTTGCTGCCTTGGGACAACGCTGAGGTGTTCCAACGCAACTACGAAATGTCTAGCCTAGGTCGCTTAGCCAGTTGGACCGCCTGGATTGCCCCCAGCACCATGAAAGTGGCCGATGCGGCCAAAAAGGTGAACATGAGCGAGGCAGACTTTCGCGCACTCAACAACATCCCACCGCGCATGCTGATCAAAGCGGGTTCGGCCTTGCTCATCACGCGAAACGCCAACACCCTCAGCGATGTGACCGCCCAAGTGGCCGACAATGGCCACTTAGATCTGTCGCCAGAGGCTGTGGCCAAGCACAAAACCACGGTCAAAGGCGGGAAACACGGCAAGGGAACGAAAACGGCATCCGCCAAAGACAGCAAAGGTTCTGGCAAAAAGCAAATGGCCAGCGCAGCGACCTCAAGCAAAGGCTATCCCAAAGCCAAAGGCGATATCAAAATCGCCAAGAAATAAGCCGTTTTAGGCGTCGCGCCGATCGACCAACGCGTGGGCAATGGTGCCCAAGTCCACGTATTCCAGCTCGCTACCCACGGGCACGCCACGCGCCAAGCGGGTGACTTGCACACCGCGTTTCTTCAAAGCTTCGCCCAGCACATGGGCCGTAGCCTCGCCCTCAGCGGTGAAGTTGGTGGCCAAGATGACTTCTTTGACCACGCCATCGCTGGCGCGCTCCATCAGCTTTTGCAAGCCAATGTCTTTGGGGCCAAAGCCATCCAGCGGGCTGATGCGGCCCATCAACACAAAATACAAGCCTTTGTAGGCCGCTGTGCGCTCCACCGCCGATTGATCGGCGGGGGTTTCAACCACGCACACCCGGGTGGTGTCACGACCATCATCCAAACAGGTGTCGCACACGGTCTGGGTGGTGAAGGTATGGCAGCGCTCGCAATGCTGCACTTGGGCTGCGGCTTGGTGCAGGGCCTGAGAAATCATCTCGGCGCCTTCGCGGTCGTGTTGCAGCAAGTGATACGCCATGCGCGAGGCCGATTTCACCCCCACGCCGGGCAAACGGCGCAAGGCCTCAATCAGGCCTTCAAGCACAGACGTGTCACTCATTTAGAACGGCAGCTTCAAGCCTGGGGGCAAGCCAGCGGTGAGCTTGCTCATCTTGGCTTCGCTGGTTTCAGCGGCTTTGCGCACGGCGTCGTTGAAGGCCGCGGCTACCAAGTCTTCGAGCATGTCTTTGTCATCAGCCAACAGGCTGGGGTCGATGGTGATGCGTTTGACATCGTGCTTGCACGTCATCAGCACTTTGACCAAGCCAGAACCTGATTCACCGCTCACCTCGACCGAGCCGAGTTCTTCTTGCGCCTTTTTCAGGTTCTCTTGCATGGCTTGGGCTTGCTTCATCAAGCCAGAGAGTTGTCCTTTGTTGAACATATTTTTTCCTTTTACAAACTAAAAATTAAAATGATCGAATTCAAAGCGGCTTGATGCTGCCGGGCACCACTCGGGCACCGAAGTCACGCATCAAGCTTTGAACGAAAGGGTCATTGAGAATGAGGGTCTCAGCCCCTGCTTGGCGCTCGGCAGCTGCAGCAGCGTTGCGCTTGGCGGGGCTGTCTTGCACGCGCCCCACTTCAACCGTCAAACGCACCGCGTAGCCAGCGGTGGCCAAGGCGGTTTGCAAACGTTCGCGGCTGGTGGTGCTGTTGAGCGATTCACGCTCCACACGTAGCATCCAAGTGTCGGTGTCACGCGCCACCAGTTGCGACTGCAAAGCCAGCTCACGCACCAAGGCGTTGATGGTTTCGGCGACAGACATGTCCATCACCAACTTGTGCCAAAACTCGCCCTCGGGGGTGGCTTCGATGCGCGGCACCTCGGTGGTGGGCACTTGACGCTCCAGCGTCGCACTCGGTTCGGCCTGTTGACGCACGGGCATGGCCACCACGGCAGCGTCCGAGTCGTGGTCATGGCTGGGGCTGTCGCCGCCGTCTGGGTCATAACTTGGGTCATCGTCCCAAGGGGCAACCTCGCGCGGCTGCATGTCACGCACGGGCAAGGCTTGCACGGGGGCGGCAGGTACTGGCGCAGATGCGCTCGCCAATGGCGCAGCGACAGGCGCTGAAACTGCCCGTTGCGGATTAATTAGAGTTTTTTTTTCAGCCGAGGCCAAAGTTGAAACCGATGTTTGTGGCTTGAACGCCAGCAAACGCAGCAGCACCATGGTGAGCGCGGCGTATTCGTCAGGAGCTAAGCCCAGCTCTTGGCGACCGTGCAAGCTGATGCTGTACAAAAGCTGCGTTTCGTCAGGCGACATCACACCCGCCAAACGCGCTATCTCTGCGGCTTCGGGGTCGGCGGCATCGCCCTCGCCCATGTCAGGCACAGCCTGCAAGACAGCCATGCGCTGCAAGACCATTGACATGTCTTCTAGCGTGGCAGCGGCGCTGAGGCCGTTTACGCGTAAGGCTTCGGAGGTTTGCACCACCGATTTGCCGTCGCCATGGGCCAACGCCTCAATCAAACGAAACACATGCGAGCGGTCGGCGCTGCCCAGCATTTGACGCACCGCGGCTTCTTGCAGCTGCCCGCCGCCGTAAGCAATGGCTTGGTCGGTCAAGCTCAGCGCGTCACGCATGGAGCCACGCGCGGCACGGGCCAACAAGCGCAAGGCCTGTGGCTCAGAAGCAATGTTCTCTTGGCCCAGCACATGGCCCAAATGCTCCAGCACGGTTTCGGGGGCCATGGGCCGCAGGTTGAACTGCAAGCAGCGCGACAGCACGGTGACCGGCACTTTTTGGGGGTCGGTCGTGGCGAGCACAAATTTCAAATATTCAGGTGGCTCTTCCAGCGTCTTCAACATCGCGTTGAACGCGGTGTTGGTGAGCATGTGTACCTCGTCAATCATGAAGACTTTGAAGCGACCTTGCACGGGCTTGTAAACGGCTTGCTCCAGCAGGCTTTGCACTTCGTCCACGCCACGGTTAGAGGCCGCGTCCAGTTCGGTGTAATCCACAAAGCGGCCGGCATCGATGTCGGTACAGGCTTGGCACACGCCGCAGGGGTTGGCGGTGATGCCACCCGTGCCATCCACGCCCTGGCAGTTGAGCGATTTGGCCAAGACACGCGACACGGTGGTCTTACCCACGCCGCGTGTGCCGGTGAACAAATACGCATGGTGCAAACGTTGGGTGGTCAGCGCATTGGTCAGCGCCTGCACGACGTGCTCTTGCCCCACCATCTCGGTGAAGGTTTTGGGACGATATTTACGGGCGAGCACGAGGTACGACATAAGCGGGCCATTCTATGTGACCTACAATAGCCATCGACGGGCCTCCCCACATGGTGAAGCGGCCAACCGGGTCAGATGGGGAACCAAGCAGCCCTAACTGTGGAGCCAGTGCTGGGGGTCGGGCCCGTCACCTTAATCTCAAGAAAATGAGTGCTAACAACGAGTTACAGAAGACTCGGCGTGTATCAGTTCTCATTTTGTGTCACCTGAGTGTGTCACCTACCCTTAAAAGGTCTGGTTACATGGCTCATCTAACAGGTTTGTTTGAACGTCAAGGTTCGTATTACCTTCGTATCGTTCTCCCGCTGAACCACCCCCTTAAGAATCGCTATAAAAGCGGGAAAATTGTTCAATCGCTAGGTCGATGTACCTATCGTGAGGCATTGCGCCTTGGTGAAAAGAAGCGTGCGGAGGTTTTGTGGGGCTACAAACTTGTAGCAGAACTTTCGCTTGATCATTCGGATGAACTTAGTAGACAACTCAAGGTGCATTCAGATGAAAACACGATTTCCTCTGTTTATTTAAGAGACGTTTTTGACAAATGGATCAAAGCGAAACAAAGGTCGTCTGACACACTTGCATCTTGTTCTCGAGCATTAAAGCTATATGAGAATCACACAGGAAATCCATCACTAAACCAGCTAACAAGAGCACAAGGGGATAAATTCAGGGCTGGCCTTGGGCGGATTCACACCTAAGCAGCGACTGGCCATGGCTGCGTAACGTTTCTACTTCTCTGACCCTTGCAAAAGGGGAGGATTACCCTTCTCAAAGGTCATCAAATCAACATCACCTACAAAGCCATATCTAAAGAAACACCACCACGAAGTTATTCAGTTCATCCCTTAGG
>CANBWY010000006.1 GCA_947373245.1 Comamonadaceae bacterium | reverse complement strand
GGTGAGGCCTCCTAGATTGGCTGCGATGGTGGTTTTGCCCACGCCGCCTTTGGTTGATACCAGTGAAATTACAACTGTTGCCATGAATGCTCCTTAGATTTGGCCATGTCCAAGGAGATCGTTTGACGTATCGAGTCTGTATCAGCTGCGCTTCAAGATAAGTAGTGGTGAGTTAAAAATTGATCGTTAAACGGAATACGTAAACGTCAATTATGAGGGGTGCCAAGCGCCAGTGACGTCCATCTAGGACAATCCCTAGGTTGTGTCTTTCTTGTTTGAGGCTTTTTGTATGAATTCCCGTTTGTTTCCCGCGCCCTCTGCTTGGCGAGCTTGGGTGTTGGTTTGGTGTGTGGCCGTTGTGGCAGGGTGCAGCACGCGGGGGCCTGTGGTGGTGCAGGAGGTTGTTAAGCCAGAAACGCCAGTGGTCAAACGCGTACCCAAGTTTGGTTTGGTCTTGGGTGGCGGCGCGGCGCGTGGCTTTGCCCATGTGGGGGTGATTCAGGTGCTGGAAGAAGCGGGCATCAAGCCCGATTTGGTGGTGGGCACATCGGCGGGTAGCTTGGTGGCCGCGTTTTATGCCAGTGGCAAAACCGGTGTGCAATTGCAAAAAGTGGCGGAAACCATGGAGGAGGCCAGCATCACCGACTGGACCGTGCCTTTGCTCGGGCGCGGCATGATGCGCGGTGACGGCTTGGCCCGCTACGTCAACACGCAAACCGGAGGCCGATTGATCGAAGATCTCAAAATGCCGCTGGGCATTGTGGCCACCGACTTACGCACGGGCGAAGGTGTATTGTTTCAGCGCGGCGACTTAGGCACGGCGGTTCGTGCGTCTAGCTCGGTGCCCTCGGTGTTCGAACCTGTGCGCATTGGCAACCGCGAGTTTGTGGATGGTGGTTTGGCCTCACCTGTGCCAGTGCGCTATGCGCGCCAAATGGGGGCCGAGTATGTGTTGGCGGTGGACATCTCCAGCCTGCCCGAGTCAGGCAAGACGGGCGACATGTTTCAAATCTTGATGCAGACCTTCACCATCATGGGCAAGAGCATCAACAACTTTGAGTTACGCAATGCCGACTTGGTGGTGCGCCCCGCCTTGGGCAATGTGGGCAGTGCCGAATTCAGCGCGCGTCGCCGCTCCATTGAGGCGGGCCGTGCCGCGATGTTGCAAGCCTTGCCAAAGTTAAAACTGGCTTTGGCCGCTCAGTAAGGGGTAACGCGGGCTCAAAAAAAGGGGGCTCACCTTGCGGTGAGCCCCTTGAAGGGATCCCTGCACCCTGTGGTGACGAAGAATCCGAGGAGACAATCGTTACAAATTAACGCTTCTTGGCAGTTGCGCTTTTAGTGGCTTTCACAGCGGTTTCAGTCGCTGTTTGGATGTGAGATTCGGCCATGTCTGTGGCTTGCTTGACGGCTTTTTGCACAGATTCCACAGCAGTGTTGCTGGCAGTCACGGCTTGTTTGAAGAAAGCCACAGCTTGCTCAGAGCCAGCAGGTGCGTTTTTCAAAGCAGATTCAATGTAAGACTGAACGGCTTGTTTGCCCTCAGCAGCCTTGCCTTCAAAACCTTTGGTCAACTCAGCGCCTGTGCCTTGAGCGATGTCATAGATGTGACGGCTGTAAGCAGCAGACTTTTCAGCCAAAGGTTGCAAGAAGCTGGTTTGCAAAGCGATCAGCTCTTGTGCGTCTTTCACGGCCATCACGGCTTTGGCGTGCGCAGCAGACTCAGCCAAGGCAGCGCGGCTGGCAGTCAGGTTCAATTCAACCATTTTTTCCACGCCAGCGAAGGCTTTGTTTGACAAACCAAACAGGTTGTCCAAGTTGGCTTTGTTGGTGGCGGCGATTTGTTCAACGTTGATCATGTGAATACTCCAGAAGTTAAAACGGGTTTGTAAAAAATGTTGCGGTGCAGCATTGGGTTGAAGTTTAGGGTTATCCCGCAGCTTTGCAATAGGGTTTGTGGCTTGGGGGGCTTGTTTAGAGGTGGCTTTCTAAAACCAGAGGTTTTTGCAAATTGGTCACAATGCAGCCTTGTTTCATGCGGTTTTCAAGGGTTATGCGCGCTTTTTATTCGGATCAATTCGTGTTGCCCCTGCCAGAAGGTCACCGTTTTCCCATGGCCAAGTACCGGCTCTTGCGTGAGCGTCTGGGCGTTGATGTGCCGGACGTGTTGCTGGCTGTGGCTGAGCCTGCCAGCGATGGCGAGCTGGCTTTGGTGCATACGCCCAGCTATATCCAGTCGGTGGTGCAGGGCGCATTGAGCGAGGCGCAGCAAAAAGAAATAGGCTTTCCTTGGACGAGCGGGATGGTCGAGCGTTCGCGCCGTTCCGCAGGCGCCACAGTGATGGCTGCGCGCACTGCTTTGTTTGGTGGCGAGGGGATTGCGGCCAACTTGGCGGGTGGCACGCACCATGCCTATGCAGATCACGGCAGTGGCTTTTGTGTGTTCAACGACGCCGCCGTGGCTGCGCGGTTGATGCAAGCCGAATGGGGGCGCAGCCATAAGACGCCTTTGAACGTGGCCATCATTGATTTGGATGTGCACCAAGGCAATGGCACGGCGCGAATTTTTGGACAAGATACGCACGTTTTCACCCTGTCTCTGCACGGGGCGCGCAATTTTCCGTTCACCAAGGAAACCAGCGATTTGGATGTGGAGCTGCCCGATGGCTGCGACGACGCCACGTATTTAGCGGCGCTGGAGCAGGCCTTGGCTGAACTCGACGCACGCTTTCAGCCGGGCTTGGTGATCTACCTCGCTGGCGCAGATCCGCATGAGGGCGACCGTTTGGGCCGCCTGAGCCTGAGCTTTGATGGGCTGGAGGCCCGTGACCGTCGGGTGTTTGATTGGGCGTGGTCCAAGCGCATCCCACTGGCTTTTTCCATGGCCGGGGGCTACGGCCAACAAATGACCGACACAGTGCAGGTGCAAGTCAATACCTACCGTGTCGCCTATGCGTATTGGCGACGCTGGCAAAATCGCTCGTCACGCACTTGAACCTCAATAACGTATCGGAGACGCTCAGATGACCCAAGCCTCAAATGTGGCCGCTGTTGACCACGCCATCACCTCGCGCATGTCAGCGCGCGCGTTCACGCAGCAAGCCGTGTCACGTGAGTTGATCACGGAGATTTTGCAAGTCGCCAGCCGCGCGCCATCGGGCACCAACACCCAGCCTTGGAAGGTCTACGTGTTGCAAGGCGCCACGCGGGACGGGTTGATTGACAAAGTGTGTGCGGCGCATGAGGCCATTCGCGCCAACCCCGAGGTGGCCAAGCAATACGTTGAGCCTTATGACTACTACCCCACGCAATGGGTCAGCCCCTACATTGACCGCCGCCGTGAAAACGGCTGGAGCCTGTACGGTTTGCTAGGCATCGGCAAAGGCGATCGGGTCCCCATGCACGAGCAGCAGCAGCGCAATTTCAAGTTCTTTGATGCCCCCGTGGGCTTGATGTTCACCCTTGACCCCATCATGGGCCGAGGCTCGTTGCTGGACTACGGCATGTTCATGCAAAACATCATGGTGGCGGCACGTGCGCGTGGTTTGCACACCTGTGCGCAAGCGGCGTGGAATGCGTTTCACAGCATCATCTTGCCGCACATCGGTGCGGGCGAAAACGAGATGCTGGTGTGCGGCATGTCGTTGGGCTATGCCGATGCCAGCGACAAAGTGAACACTTTGGTCACACCGCGCGTGCCTGTGGATGAGTTCACCCACTGGGTGCCCTGAGTTTTTTAAAGTTAGCGCCCGATGATCATCACCAGCCTGCTCGACACCGACCTCTACAAATTCACCATGATGCAGGCGGTGCTGCATCAGTTCCCGAGTGCGCAGGTTTCATACAAATTCAAGTGTCGCAACCCAGGCGTGCAGCTTGCACCGTATGTGCAAGAAATTCGCGACGAAATTCGCTCGCTGTGCTGCTTGCATTTTCAAGACGCCGAGTTGGCTTGGCTGCGCAGCTTGCGTTTCATCAAAAGCGACTTTGTGGATTTTTTGGGGCTGTTTCGCCTGAACGAGAAATACATCCAAGTCAACGCGCTGTCGAATGGCGAGATTGATATCAGCATCCAAGGCCCTTGGTTGCACACCATTCTGTTTGAGATTCCGGTCTTGGCCATCGTCAACGAGGTGTACTTTCGAAACACGCAAAAAGTACCTGATTTCTTAGAAGGTCGCAAACGGCTGGAACACAAAATTGAGGCTTTGCACGCCGAGCGTTTGAGTGATTTGAAGATCGCCGATTACGGCACACGCCGCCGCTTCTCGAAAGCTTGGCATGAAGAATTGTTGCGCGTGCTCACCTCCAAATTGGGCACGGGCAATGAAGGCCAATTGGCAGGCACCAGCAACGCGTTGTTTGCCATGAAGCTGGGCCTCACGCCTTTGGGCACCATGGCACACGAGTATTTGCAGGCTTGCCAAGCCTTAGGCCCGCGCTTGCGTGACAGCCAAGTGTTTGGTTTTGAGACGTGGGCACGCGAATACCGTGGCGATCTTGGCATTGCGCTCAGCGATGTGTACGGCATCGAGCCGTTTTTGCGCGACTTCGACATGTATTTTTGCAAGCTGTTCGACGGCGCACGCCACGACAGTGGGGACCCGTTCAATTGGGGCGAGCGCATGATTGCGCATTACCGCAACAACCGTGTCGACCCCATGACCAAGACCTTGATTTTTTCAGACGGCTTGACCATCGAAAAAACGATTGCGTTGTACCAGCAGTTCCGGGGGCGTTGCCAACTCGCGTTTGGCATTGGTACCAATTTGACCAACGACCTAGGCTACGAGCCTTTGCAAATCGTCATCAAGATGACGCAGTGCAACGGTCAGCCTGTGGCGAAGTTGTCTGACACGCCGTCCAAGAACATGTGCCAAGACGAAAAATATCTGGCCTACCTGCGCCAAGTGTTTGACATTGCGCAGCCGGTTTAAGCAAAAGAGTCGTTGATGAATTACCTCAAGGTTGTGTTGGTGTTTGTGTTGGCGTTTGGTGTGAACTTCGCAGCGCCGGGCTTGTTGGCGCACATCGCCCATTTAGATGGCACAGAGGCCGCCATTGCCGCCACGCTCTGGTGCTTAGGCTTGTTTCTGGTGTTCGGTTGGGCGTGTAGCAAAGTCGCCGAAGGCACGGTTTTTCCGAGCTTTACCTTGCAGTTGTTGGTGGGCATTGTTTTGCATGATGCGCTGGCGCCTTTGTCGACGCAGTTGGTGCTGTCGGTGGTGGTGTGCACGGCTTTGGCCGCCATCATTTTGAAATCGGGTGGCGATGAGATTGGACGTAAAAACTTTTTGAAAATTGCGTTCCCCACTTTGATGATCGCCACCGTGGGCTACTTGGTCACGTTCTTCATCATGTTCCCCGTCTTGATGTGGCTGGGCTTGGACAGCAAAACGGCGGCGCTTTTAGCCGCCATCATCGGCTCGACGGACCCTGCGGCCTTGATTCCCACGCTCAAACATCTGGTGTTCAAACCTGAGTTCAAACAGGTGTCCAACTTGTCCGTGGCTGAAAGTGCTTTGAACGATGCGGTGGGGGCCATCTTCACCGGTGCAGTGGCAAGCATGGTTTTAGGTGGCGTCAGCCTTGACAACGTGGGGCAGTTGGCGATGGGCCTTTTCAGTGGCGATAACTTGCGATTGCTGGCTGCGCAGTTTGGCTTTGGTGTCGTGGCGGGTGTGATTGGCTGGCTCGGCATGTACGCGTTTGAACGGTACAAGTCCAAAAGCAATGCACAAGGCAAGTTGGAAGAGCCTTATGACTTTGCGCTGGTGTTGGCCGTGCCCTTGGTCACGTTTGTGCTGGCGCAGATGATTCACGGCAATGGATTTTTAGCCGCGTTCATCGCAGGTTTGTTGGCCAACTTCAACCACGGCACCCATTATTTTCACGGCTTGCTGCGCAGTCTTGAGGTGAAGATTGAGAGTGTGGCCAAGCCCACCATCTTCATGATGGTGGGGCCCTTCGTGGCATTGCAGCAGTTGGCCGATACCGCCTTGTTGGGGCTCTGGGTGTCCTTGGCCTTCATGGCGCTGGCAAGACCTGCTGCGGTGTTTGTGTCGCTGTTGCCAACGTCCATCAGCAGATCCGAAAAACTGTTTCTATGCGCCGTGCGCGAGACCGGTGTGATACCCGTCGTACTGGCCGTGATTTCTGTGGCGCAGTTTCCAGACATGACCCTGCTCATGCCCTTGACCGCTTGGGTGGTCATTTGGACCTTGACCTTGCTGCCCGCAATCACCCCTTGGTGGGCCAAAAAACTCAACATGCTTGAATAATTTATGAAACCCAAAATCATCATCGCCCGTCCTATCTTTGAAGAAACCTTGGCACGCTTGCGCGAGCACTTTGACGTGACCGACAACCAAGCCGACACGCCGTGGACCAAGGCCTCGTGGACGCAAGCCTTGTCGCAACATGTGGGGGCACTCACCACGGGGTCTGATCCTGTGGATGTGGACGTACTCAAGGCTTGTCCCAACCTCAAAGCGGTGGCCAACATGGCTGTGGGTTACAACAATTTTGATGTGCCTGCGATGACCGCGCATGGCGTGCAAGCCAGCAACACCCCCGATGTGTTGACCGAAACCACGGCAGACTTTGGCTTTGCCTTGTTGATGGCCACGGCGCGCCGCATCACCGAGAGCGAACATTACCTCCGCCGTGGCGAATGGACGCAATGGCGCTACGACATGTTTGCAGGCGCAGAAGTGCACGGCAGCACCATCGGTATTTTGGGCATGGGGCGCATTGGCCAAGGCATTGCCCGCCGCGCTTCACACGGCTTTGGCATGAAGGTGATTTATCACAACCGTTCGCGTTTGAGCGCTGAGGCCGAAGCTGAATGCAAAGCCACCTATGTGAGCAAAGAAGCATTGCTGAAAAGCGCAGACCATGTGATGTTGGTCGTGCCCTACAGCGCCGCTTCGCACCACACCATTGGCGCAGCAGAGTTGGCACAGATGAAGCCCACCGCCACGCTGATCAACATCGCACGCGGTGGCATTGTGGATGACGCAGCTTTGGCTGTGGCCCTGCGCGAGCGCCGCATTGCAGCCGCTGGCTTGGATGTGTTTGAAGGCGAACCCAAGGTGCACCCCGATTTGCTGACTGTGCCCAATGTGGTGTTGACCCCGCACATTGCTAGCGCGTCCATCCCCACACGCATGGCCATGGCCAATTTGGCGGCGGACAACTTAATCAGCCACTTCACCCAAGGCAAGTCTGTGACGCCTTTGAACACGGTGACTGCATGATGGAAATTTGGCTAGCGGTTGGCGTTGGTGCCCTCAACGCTTTGCTGTTGGTGCTGCTCTTGCGCCGCCCCAGTGGCAGCAACGAAGCGGCAATCTTGGTGTTGCAACAGAGCATGCACAGCATGCATGAAAAGCTGGAACGCATCGAGCGTGAGTTGCGCACCGAGATTGCCGAGTCATCGCGCGGTGGTCGCCAAGAGCTGACGCAAAACTTGGCGCTGTTTCAGCAAAGCCAAGTGCAGCAACTCACGCTCATGCAAAAAAGCATCAGCGACACGCTCAACCAACAGTTGCAGCAATTGCAAAAAAGCAATGCCGACAAGCTCGACGAAATGCGCCGCACGGTGGACGAGAAGCTGCAAACCACCTTGGAAAAGCGTTTGTCCGAGAGCTTCAAACAAGTGGCTGAGCGCCTGGAGCAAGTGCACAACGGCCTAGGCCAAATGCAAAAACTGGCCGATGGCGTGGGCAGCTTGCAGCGCGTGCTGACCAATGTCAAAACACGTGGCATGTTTGGCGAGGTGCAACTCGAAGCCTTGCTCGAACAAGTGCTCACGATTGAGCAATACGCCAAGCAAGTTGAAACCAAACCCCGCAGCAACCAGCGGGTGGACTTTGCCATCCGCTTTCCGGGGCGTGGTGGCGCAGATGGTGAGCCCGTGTGGTTGCCGATTGATGCCAAATTTCCACGCGAAGACTACGACCGCCTGCTCGATGCGCAAGATCGCGCTGACGTGATGGCAGCCGAGGCAGCCGCGAAGGCTTTGGAAACTCGCATCCGCACCGAAGCCAAGAGCATTGCTGAGAGCTACCTCGCACCGCCGCACACCACCGACTTTGCGATATTGTTTTTGCCCACCGAAGGCTTGTATGCCGAGGTGCTGCGCCGCCCCGGCTTGATGGACAGCTTGCAGCGCGACTACCGCGTCACCTTGGCCGGCCCCACCACCTTGCTGGCCATGCTCAACAGCTTGCACATGGGCTTTCGCACGCTGGCGCTAGAGCAGCAAGCCTCTGACGTGTGGAAGGTCTTGGGTGCGGTCAAAACTGAGTTTGAGCGCTATGGCGATTGGGTGGAGAAGGTGCGCGAGCAAGTGCAAAAAGCCGCCGACACCTTGGACCGCGCGGACACGCGCAGCCGTCAGATGCGTCGTGCGTTGAAGAACGTCGAGGCTTTGCCCGAGGGCGAAGCGCAAGCCTTGTTGCCCAAGCTGGACGATGCATTGGACGATGCCGACGCGAAAGCGGACGCCAAGGCGTGAAGCGTGAACTCACCAAGTTGATTGCAGGCCAAGTGTGCTTGCACGCCTGCATGGCGGGCATGCGCATGGCCGCACCACTGATGGCTTTGCGCAGCGGCCAGAGCGAAGCCGCGGTGGGCGTCTTGCTGGCTATGTTTGCTTTAACCCAGGTGTTTTTGGCCTTGCCCGCAGGGCGCTATGCCGATCTGCATGGTTTGAAACGTCCTGTGATGTGGAGCGTGCTTATGGGCACAACCGGTGCTGGGGCCGCAGCCCTTTGGCCGATTTTTCCCGTGCTGTGCTTCAGCGGCTTGATGACGGGCGGGGCAACGGGTCTGGCCATCATCGCGTTGCAGCGCCATGTGGGGCGTGCTGCGCAAGGGTTGGCGCAGATGAAGCAGGCCTTCAGTTGGCTCTCCATTGCGCCTGCATTTTCTAACTTCATCGGCCCGTTCACCGCAGGTTTGTTGATCGACTATGCCGGTTTTCAATGGGCCTTTGCCGCCATGGCAGCCTTGCCCATCCTCGCGTGGATGTGGATTCGTCAAGCGCGTGAATTGCCCAAGGTGGTCAAGCCCGAGGGGCATGAAAAAAGCAATGCCTGGGACCTGTTGAACGCGCCCATGTTTCGTCGTTTGTTGCTGGTGAACTGGTTTTTGTCGGCATGCTGGGATGTGCACACCTTTGTGGTGCCCATCTTGGGTCATGAGCGCGGCCTGAGTGCGTCGGCCATTGGTTCGATTTTGGGCGGCTTTGCCGTTGCAGCGGCCTTCATTCGCATGATGATGCCGTTTGTGGCTGCACGCTTGCACGAGTGGCAAGTCATCACGGGCGCGATGCTGGTCACCGCGTTCATGCTGGCCATCTATCCCTTCATGGTGACAGCGTGGTGGATGGGGGTTTGCTCGGTGTTGTTGGGCCTGTCGTTGGGGGGCGTGCAGCCCATGGTGATGAGTACCTTGCACCAAATCACACCAGAGCACCGGCATGGTGAGGCCTTGGGTTTGCGTTTGATGGGCATCAACGCGTCGAGTGTGCTGATGCCCATGGTGTTTGGTGCGGCGGGCACCGTCATCGGCATCAGCGGGGTGTTTTGGTGTGTCTCGGCGGTGGTGGGTTTGGGCTCACGCAGCGCCTATCAGCTCAGAGTTCATAAAACGTACGAATGAAGTTCCATGCGTCGTCGATGTTGTCGACGTAGGTGAACAAATCCAAATCTTGCTCTGAAATCACGCCTTCTTCGACCAACACCTGTGGGTTGAACAAGCGCTTCCAGTAATTGGTGCCAAACAACACGATGGGCACGGGTTTGGATTTTTTGCACTGAACCAAGGTCAGCGTTTCAAACAGCTCATCCAAAGTGCCAAAGCCGCCAGGGAAGGCCACCAAGGCTTTGGCTCGCATCATGAAATGCATTTTGCGCATCGCGAAGTAGTGGAATTTGAAGCTCAGGTCTGGCGTGATGTAGGGGTTGGGCGATTGCTCGTGGGGCAGGGCGATGTTTAGGCCAACGCTGATGCCACCCGCCTCTTGCGCACCACGGTTGGCCGCCTCCATGATGCCTGGGCCACCGCCCGTGCAGATGAAGAGTTTTCGGCCATTGGTTTTGTTTTCGCTGTATTTGGTGATGTTGTGGGCGAGTGCACGGGCTTGTTCGTAAAAACGCGCATTGCGCACCAGCGTTTCGGCTTGCGCGATCTCGGTCTCGTTCCCGCCGGCCCGTGCTTTCATCAGTTGAAGATGCGACACCTCTTCGCTGCGAAAGCGCGCGCTGCCAAAAATGACGACGGTGTGCTCAATGCCGTGTTCGTTTTGTGCCAAATCAGGTTTGAGCATTTCGAGTTGTATGCGAATGCCGCGTGTCTCGCGTCGCAACAAAAACTCGGGGTCGGCAAAGGCCAGTCGGTTGGATTCGGGGATGAGCGAATCGCCGTTGTCGTATTGTGCTTTGAGGGTTTCCCAAGCGTTGGCGATGCGTGTGTCGTGCGGGTCTAGTTTTCCATTCATGGGTCCATGTTAATGGCAGCTCTTCAAGTACCCGTGCCATGAAAAAAGGCCCCTGAAAAGGAGCCTTGATTGGGTCAACTGTGTGAGGTTTAGACGCGCTTGCGGTATTCGCCGGTGCGTGTGTCGACTTCGACTTTGTCGCCTTGCGCCACGAACAAAGGCACAGCCACTTCAAAACCAGTAGAAATTTTGGCGGGCTTCAACACTTTGCCTGAGGTGTCGCCTTTGACCGCTGGCTCAGTCCAAGTGATTTCGCGCACGACGTTGGTGGGCAATTCCACAGAGATGGCTTTCTCGTCGTAGAACACCACTTCGAGTTCCATGCCGTCTTCGAGGTAGTTCAGGGCGTCGCCCATGTTGCTGGCTTCGACTTCGTATTGGTTGAAATCGGTGTCCATGCAAACATACATTGGGTCAGCGAAGTAAGAGTAGGTGCAATCTTTTTTGTCCAAGATGACTTGGTCCATCTTGTCGTCGGCCTTGAACACCACTTCGGTACCGAAGTTGGCGATCAAGCTTTTGAGTTTCATGCGAACGGTGGACGAGCCACGGCCGCCACGTTGATATTCGGTGCGCAGGACAACCATAGGGTCCTTGCCGTGCATGATGACGTTGCCAACGCGGATTTCTTGAGCGGTTTTCATAGTGTGAGGTTTTCTGAGAGGGATGTGGCCCATGCAGCTCAAGCTGCGTTGGGGTTCGCGAAATCGCTTATTTTAGCGTTTTTGGGCCACGAAACTCAAGAGCTGGCTGGTGAGGTCGGTGTGGCTTTGCAAACGGCGCTGTACTTGGCGACTCCAATCGCGCCAAGCTCCAAGCGTGGTGCGGGATAGCGCGGGCAACGGGCCTGCTTCCAAGTCGTTCCAAATGGCATGAAATGTTCTTAATGCCATCGGCATGTCTAAGGCTTTTTCAAATGCGTGCAACTTGTCGTGGTGCGCCAAGTCGTCTTGCGGGTAGATGTGCCAGACGAAGGGCTGGCCTGCCCACAAGGCGCGCACCAAGGAGTCTTCACCGCGCACCAGGTTGAGGTCGCAGGCCCACAACAGGTGGTCAAAGTCGGTTTGGCTGAAATAGGGCAGCTGGCTGATGTGGAGCTGGCCTGAGCCCTGGCTGGGCATGTTCAGGGCTTGTGTGGCTGCTGCCACTGCTGCGCTGGGTCGGCCTGCCGCCACCAGCAAGCGCGTGGGGGCGTCGCCTTGGCGCAGTTGTGTGAGCAGATCAGGCAAGGTTGGCGGCTCGTAGCAAAACAGGCTGATGAGGCGTTCGTTCTGTCCAATCGGCTTGTCCAGTGGCAGGGCGCTCAGCCACGCGCGGCGGTCGAATGCGGCTTGGCGTGCGGGCAAGTTTGGCTCGCGCAGCAAGCCACCCGTGTCAGGCGTGAAGCCTGGAAAGAAAAACCATTTGGTCGTGCCGCGCGCTGGGCCATGCATCACGGGCGAGGCCAAGCCGTGGGAGCGGGCCACAAAGTCTTCGGCGCTGAGGTATTCGAGGTTGACCCAAATGGGGGGCGTGCCTTGCACCATCAAGGCTTGAAATGCCTCTGGCAGCTCGCAGCCAAAGGCTTCGACCACCACATCCGCCACTTGGAATGCCGCATCTTGGGCCAAGGCGTGCAAGGCCGCCGCGTCGGGCCAAGCATGCACCGCCACACGTGCGCAGCCTTGCGGGGCCATCCACGCCAAGGCCGATGCGTCGTCCACCCACAGTCGCACGTGATGGCCACGTTGCGCCAAATCAGCGCAGAGTCGCCAGCACACACCGAGGTCGCCGTGGTTGTCGATGACGCGGCAAAAAATATCCCAATTCAAGGTGGGCGTCACAGGGGTTAATGCAGATGGGCTGAGCTTCACGCCACAGATTGTCCACAATACGGATATGTCTCAAACCCCGTCAGGCGCCAAGCCAGAAAAAGAGCCCTCCAAGGTACAGCCGTCAGCGCCCGTTGCTGCACCACACAAAGCTGCGCCGCGCCATCCGCCCGAGTTGTTAGAGCTGGTCGCCAGCTTGCCCGCGCTGCCCGGCGTGTACCGCTACTTTGATGCGCAAGACCAAGTGCTGTATGTGGGCAAGGCGAACAGCCTGAAGAAGCGGGTGTCTAGCTATTTCCAAAAAGACCACGGCGGCACACGCATTGGCCACATGGTCAGCAAAATTGTGCGCATGGAAACCACGGTGGTGCGCTCTGAGGCTGAGGCGCTGCTGCTGGAAAACAACCTCATCAAGTCGCTCAAACCCAAGTACAACATCTTGTTTCGCGACGACAAGAGCTACCCGTATTTGAAGATGACGCGTGGCGTGGCGTTAAAGGCTGAGGAGGCCGATAAGGCTGCTCAACAGCCTGCATCGCAAGGCGGCCTTGTCAGCAACAGCAACAACCTGAGCCCCAGCCCCCAGCAAGTTCCTCGTGTGGTCTATTACCGAGGCGCGGTGGACAAACGCCACGACTACTTTGGCCCTTATCCCAGCGTCTGGGCGGTGCGCGAGGCCATTCAGCTGTTGCAAAAAGTGTTTCGCTTGCGCACCTGTGAAGACACGGTGTTCAACAACCGCACGCGCCCCTGTTTGCTGTATCAAATCAAGCGTTGCTCGGGGCCATGTGTGGGGCTCATCTCGGTGCCCGACTACCAACGCGATGTGGACAGCGCCATGCGCTTGCTGCGCGGCGAAACACAAGAGGTGATGGCCAGCATCGAAGCGCGCATGATGGCGCACGCCGACAGGCTTGAGTTTGAGCAAGCCGCTGAGCTGCGCAACCAAATGAGCGCGCTGTCCAAAGTGCTGCACAGCCAAGCGATGGACACCGTGGGCGACCAAGACGTGGACATCCTCGCCGTCAAAGTGCAGGGCGGCAAAGCCTGCGTCAATTTGGCCATGGTGCGCGGCGGCCGCCATCTTGGCGACAGGC
Source organism: Comamonadaceae bacterium (assembly GCA_947373245.1). Taxonomy (GTDB): domain Bacteria; phylum Pseudomonadota; class Gammaproteobacteria; order Burkholderiales; family Burkholderiaceae_C; genus Limnohabitans. Next base: position 38,351 of record CANBWY010000006.1, on the reverse strand, counting down.
CTTATTTCCCTGTGCATGTGGACGATGCCGAACCCACCGAAGTGCTGGAAGCGTTTTTGAGCCAGCACTATTTGGATGTGCCGGTGCCGCCTGCGCTCATCACCAGCCACGCGGTAGACAAAGAGCTGCTGCAAGCGCTGACCGATCAAACCGGCGTCAAGATCACCGCCGTGCACAACCCGCGCGAGCAACGCCGCGTGTGGCTAGAAATGGCGCAACAAAACGCCGATATTCAACTGGCCCGTTTGTTGGCCGAAGAAGGCTCGCAACAAGCACGTACCCGTGCGCTGGTGGATGCCCTTGATTTAGCGCCTGAAGATTTAGAGCAGTTCCGTGTGGAGTGCTTTGATATTTCCCACACCTCGGGCGAGTCCACGCAGGCGTCGTGCGTGGTGTTTCATCACCACAAAATGCAAAGCGCGGAATACCGTCGCTACAACATTGAAGGCATCACTGGCGGCGACGACTACGCCGCCATGCGCCAAGTGCTGGTGCGCCGCTACAGCAAGCTGGCCGAGGCCGTGCGTGCGGGCGAGGGCAAGCTGCCCGACCTCGTGCTGATTGACGGCGGCAAAGGCCAAGTGTCGATGGCGCGTGAGGTGTTTGAGTCGCTCGGGCTAGACCTGTCGCGCATCGTGGGCGTGGAAAAAGGCGAGGGCCGCAAAGTGGGTCTAGAAGAGCTGGTGTTTGCCGATGGCCGCGAGAAGGTGTACCTAGGCCGCGACTCAGCCGCCTTGATGCTGGTGGCGCAAATACGCGATGAGGCGCACCGCTTTGCCATCACCGGCATGCGTGCCGCACGCGCCAAAGTACGCGTGGGTGGCAGCAAGCTAGAAGAGATTGCGGGGGTAGGGCCTAAGAAGCGCGCCAAGTTGCTGCAGCGCTTTGGCGGTGCTCGCGGTGTGGGCGATGCCAGTGTGCAAGACCTGTGCACCGTGGAAGGTATTTCGCAAGAGTTGGCGCAGACGATTTACAACGCGCTGCGCTAAGCGTGAATAGGCGAGCTGTTTATGCGCGTGCCGCGCAGACACGGGCTTGCGGCTTATGGCTTCACCACTTCTAACAATCGGTCCAAGCCACCTTCGTTGATGGCCACCATGGCTTGTTCGCGCACCTTGGGCTTGGCGTGGTAAGCCACCGACAGGCCCGCTTCGCCCATCATGGGCAAGTCATTGGCGCCGTCGCCCATGGCAATGGCCTGATTTGGGCTGATGCCCATTTGCGCGCAGATGTGCAGCAGCATCTTGCGCTTTTCTGCGCCGTCACAAATATCGCCCCAGTCTTGCATCACCACTTGGCCGGTCAGGTGGCCATTGGCAATGTCGAGCACGTTGCTGCGGGTGTAGTCGATGTTCAGCATCTGTTGCACGCGGTCGGCAAAGAAGGTGAAGCCTCCGCTGACCAACAACACTTTCATGCCCTGCGCTTTGCAGGTATCCACCAAGGTCTTGGCACCCGGGTTCAAGCGCAAACGATGGTCGAACACCTCTTGCAACGCCGACTCGGGCGCACCTTTGAGCAACGCCAAGCGGCGGCGCAAACTGTCTTTGAAGTCGGTGATCTCACCGCGCATCGCGGCTTCGGTGATGGCCGCCACCTCGGCCTTGCGACCTGTGGCATCGGCAATTTCGTCGATGCACTCGATGTTGATGAGCGTCGAGTCCATGTCAAACGCGATGAGTTTGAAGTCTTGCAGTTGAAGTGGGGCGGTGAAGCCTTGGATGGCAAGGCCGGGGGCGAATTCGGTGGCAACAGTCATACTTGGGATTATCGTTTTTTTAATCAAAGCCTTCATGCAACATGTCTTCAGCAACGCTCAATGTTGAACGGGTTCAATAGGGCGGTGAACTTATTCACCTCTAATTAACGCTAGATTTGCTACCGCATTCTTTTGTAGCGCCAGGAATTACGGCATTGAACTCGCGGTCATCAACCCATCGCATGCGAATATCGATCGAATCTCTTGTTAAAGGAGCGGGGACTTTTAGGCAAAGTCCTTGAAGACAAGATACTAATTGAGCGGATTGAAAATCCTCATTTTTACCTGTGTCTTCAACTCGAATTGATTCGATCAAGTTTAAGTTTTTGCCGCCAACTAGCCATGAATCGCTTGTTGCAGAACAGGTCGCATTTTGCAAATCGGGGAGCACTATGACTGATCTGGGTAAGTTGACCCATTCACTGGCTTGTCCCGACGTGTTGTGTTGGATTCGGTACTCTAAAGAGTTGATGACGCTTGGTAAATCAGACTGAGAAAAGCTAATTGGACTTTTTGTGCGTAACTCATTGTGTGAAAAATCTGCAATCAAAGGTGTATTGATTGGCTGGCGATCAGATTGGGGATCGTCTTTGAAACGAATTTGAAGCATGTAAGAGCCACGCTGAAGTGTATAAGGTGCTTTCGCTTGAAACAAAACGTTAAGTCCTGAGTCTTCGCTCAAATAACGATCCGTAGGTGAGAGGTGCCATTGCAGAGCTTTTGCTGATGGACTAATGACTAGAGAATTGTTGACGCTGCTAGAAATGCCAAATCGTGGCTTAGCTGGTTGCTTATTGAGCAGTACATGCTGAGCAGAGGGTTCGTCATCATGGTGAACTACCAACACTTGTTCGGGAAGATGTGCGTTATCACTAATGTCTGCTTCACACATGAATGCTTGTTCATTGGCGATAAAGGTTGGCAGAGTACCAATATCAAGGGTGCAAATAGAGGCTCCGATCTCGATGCGGGCAATGCGTTCAAGTTGCGTACCGATGACCGTTACATAGTTCTCCCATTGCGCGTGTTCAACTCGGGTGATACGGGCTCTTGGTTTTAGTACTCTTAAGCTGACGGCAATAGGATCAGTTCCTGATTGCTGAATACTCATAGTCAGCTGAGTAGGCGCTGTCTTACTCAAATCTAAGTCAATGCGAGTTGGTTCATTGCTGTCGTTATGAACCTCGGATCCATCGGGTAATTGAACCTCCATGGATCGAACGCATGACGCGCTAACTGCGTCACGAATTTTCAATCGTGCCTTTTCACCAGAGATTAATGTTGATTTGTCTTCTAGGGCTTTAGAAATTTCACTTTGTTCCAGAAGTGGAAGCCTCATCCTAATAGTTGAGAGCGTTACTTTTGAGAATCCAAACTGCGTTGCTAATTTGACCCCGACCTCATTTGAAGGCGGACGATTTTGCGAATCAAATGCAAGAGGTTCAAAACTCAAGATGCCAGATTCTTGGTCGAATGAAACATTGCGTGTCTCACCAATCAATACGTCTTTTTGTAGGTCGATGACCTCCATATGCCAGTCATGCCAATAGTTGACCAACGGTAGTTTTCCGCGCACTTGTAATGGCAATGTGCCGCTTGTGAAGCATTGTGGCGCGCGCTCATTGTTGGACAAGGCAGGTGCGCTGGCACTGAACCATGAGGGAACGTAAATGTACGCAGTCTTTATGTTTCCTGAACGAAAGCGTGCAACTGAGAACAACTCAATGCGTGCAGAGGATGATTGACGACGACCAAATGTTGGAGCAAAGTCATAGCTATCTCTGTATTTATTGCTCAGAAAATCACTGGCTTCAGAAAACATACGCAGGTTAGAAAGCAAGAAGCTATTTAGGTCAACCGCTTTTTTGTTTCCCACCATTGCGCTTAAATCACCGTTCGAAGGAAGTACAAAATCCTTCGCGAAAACAATTTGTGTCGCAACACATTCAGTGTTGACTGCATCATTTTTAATGCATTCAGGTTCAAGATTTGACACGCCAAATTTAGCTGCAAGTTCTCGCGTTGCTTGAATGGCCTCTTCTGGTTTGCGACCGGAGACGCGCTTAGATAGGCCCTGACTGATTGCGAGAATTGCTTGGTTGATTTGGTCAACCTTTTGAAGGTCAAAAAATCGCTGGGGGTCAGCACGTAGCACTTCGTTAAGTAAGCTGGCAGATTCATGAAGACTTGTATAAAGACCAAATAAGTTGCGCAACTGTGGAGCCAACATGATCACTGGTGCTTGGTTGTCCGCTGTGATTTCTAACTCAGCTGGACTTTTAAGATCTGCAACTTCGAAATGTTGCGATACAACTTGGTTGCCTGTGGGGGAAACGCGTGCCAAGAGTAAAACCCAGTCGCCTTTTGCAAGAGTTTCAGCATCTGGACGTACCAACAGTCGATCGCCTTTGCGCAATTTATCAACCAATGCCAAAGGAAGTCGAGAATCTCCTCGCTTGACCTGTATGTCTAATACCGGACCGTGATGGATGACGTCTTGTGTCCACGCCGCTGTTGATGCGAGAAGCCACATCACGGCAAGAAACTTGTGGAATAACTTCAAGAAAGAACTCCGTATGACATATAGATCAAATCTTAGTGAGCGAAAGTCAGCTAGATACTTTTTAGCTCTTGAGGTGTCAGATAGTCTAGCTTGAATGATGAAACTTAGCGCTCACGCCTAGTGCTGTTTTGATTCTTCAAGGCTATTCAACAAAGCAAATGGACGACAACACAGGTGGGCCGGAAAAGCTGGTTAAAGTGAACAAACGCTGATCTCGTTTGGCGCGGGTCTTAAATTAAAGGCCTGAGCGCTTGTGCCGTTTGTTGCAAAAGGGGCAGCCAGCGTGTCGCCAAATTGGGGGCGTTGGCAGGCGCGCCTGAGCGCACGAGGTTGAGGGCGGCGATGGTGTCGCCACGTGCATTGCGCAGTGGGACGGCCAAGGCCTCCACCCCGAGTTCGTGCTCTTGCGTGGCCAAGGCATAGTCTTGTGCGGCAATGTGTTTGAGCTTTTGCTTCAGGTCTTTGGCTTGCGTGGCGGTGTGGGCCGTCAAACGGCTCAGGGGATTGGTCTTGAGCCAAATTTGCAGCTGTGAAGGTGCCAAGTTGGCGAGCAGCACTTGCCCTGTGGAGGTGGCATGTGCGGGCAAGCGTGTGCCAACATGCAAGCCATAAGCCAACACGTTGTGGCTGGCTTTGGCCGCTAAATCGGCTCCTTGCCAAATGCCGCGTGCCACGATGATCACGGCATCGTTTTGCAGCACAGCCACTGAGCAAGACAGCTGCGTGGCCAAGCTCAACTGGTGCAGTGTGGGTTGCACGGCGCGTGGTAGTCGTGCGCCAGACAAATAGCTGCCTGCAAAGCCCAGCACTTTGGCGGATAACCAGTAGTACTGACCATCGGTTTCTAAGTAACCCAAGTGCGTGAGGGTGAGCAAATGCCGTCGAGCGGCTGCACGCGTCAGGCCCGTGCGTTGTGCGGTGAGCGTCGCATTCAGACGCTGGCGTTCTGTGTCAAAGCTTTCCAGCACGGCCATGCCACGGGCCATGCCTTCAATCCAGTCGGCTTTGTTGAGGTTTTGTGGGAGGGTTGTCGGTTGCGCGATCATCGTGCAACCATTCTATTCATCGCGCACCTTTGTGTGTTGGACTTTGCGTCCCGTCAAATCGGCCCTTACTCTCGCTGCACTTCTTCATACAAGGGATTGAACATGCGCACTCAAGTCGTCATCGTGGGAGCAGGCCCATCGGGTTTGTTGCTGGGTCAGTTGTTGCACAAAGCCGGCGTAGATGCCGTGATCTTGGAGCGCCAAAGCCCCGACTATGTTTTGGGCCGCATTCGTGCGGGTGTCTTGGAGCAAGTCACCTTGGACGTGTTGGCCGAAGCAGGCGTAGACCAACGTATGCACAAAGAAGGTTTGGTCCACACGGGCTTCGATCTGTTGTTCAAAGGTGAGCGCCACCGCATCGATTTGGCAGGCCTTACGGGTGGTAAAAAAGTGATGGTCTATGGCCAAACCGAAGTCACGCGCGATTTGATGGACGCCCGTCAGGCGGCGGGTTTGACCACGGTGTACGAAGCCGGAGATGTGAAAATTCACGACTTCGATACCGACCACCCCAGCGTGAGCTACACATTGGATGGCCAAACCCATACCATTCACTGCGACTTCATCGCCGGTTGCGACGGCTTTCACGGCGTGTGCCGTGCCAGCGTGCCTCGCAAATCGATTCAAGAGTTTGAAAAGGTTTACCCCTTCGGCTGGTTGGGCGTCTTGTCGGACACACCGCCTGTGCACGAAGAACTCATTTATGCCAACAGCTCGCGCGGTTTTGCGCTGTGTTCGCAGCGCAGTCTCACCCGCAGCCGCTACTACTTGCAAGTGCCGTTGACTGACAAAGTGGAGCAGTGGAGCGACGATGCCTTCTGGGGCGAGTTGCGCAACCGCCTCGATCCAGAAGCCCGCGATCACTTGGTGACCGGCCCCAGCATTGAGAAAAGCATTGCGCCCTTGCGCAGCTTTGTGACCGAGCCCATGCGCTTTGGCACCTTGTTCCTCGCGGGCGATGCGGCCCACATCGTGCCGCCTACCGGTGCCAAGGGCCTGAACCTTGCGGCCACCGATGTGAAGTACTTGTCAGACGCGCTCATCGAAGCGTGTGTTGAAAAATCACCGGCCGGCATTGACCATTACTCCACCCGTTGCTTGGCACGCATTTGGCGCGCGGAGCGTTTTTCATGGTGGTTCACCAGTTTGATGCACCGCTTCACAGACCAAGGCGAGATAGGCCAAAAGTTTCAAGAGGCGGAGTTGGATTACTTGATTCACAGTGAAGCAGGTTCGCGCACGATGGCCGAAAACTATGTGGGCTTGCCGTTGAATTTTGGCGAGTAAGCCTTTGGTTATGGCATCTACTTAGCGTGTGAGCACATAAATCAACTTATGCTTACGCGTTAAAAATAAAGAGGAGTTCCCATGAGTCAAAACTTGACGCCAAGCCTTGGCGTCGATCGTATGCTGCAGCGCTTGTGCGATGCGAGCGCCACCATCGGTGGTGTGGTGTTGGTTGCCATCGCGTCCGTGACGGTGGTCAGCGTGATTGGTCGCGCCTTTTTCTCGCACCCCATCTTGGGCGATGTTGAGTTGGTGCAGTTAGGTTGTGCGGTGGTGGTGGCGTCGTTTTTGCCCTACACCCAGTTTCGCCATGCCAACATCATTGTGGATTTCTTCACCACAAACATGTCTAGCAAGCGTCAAAGCCAGCTCGACGCGTTTGGCACTTTGCTCTACACACTCGTGATGGCCTTGATTGCTTGGCGGGTTGCGGTGGGCGGCATTGATATTCATGACTCACAAGAAACCTCCATGTTGATGGCTTTGCCCTTGTGGATTCCCTACATGTTGATGGTGCCAGGCTTGGTGCTGTGCGCGGTGATTGGCGGGGTTCAAACCCTGCAACACCTGGGTCTGATCGCGAAGGAAGAAGTATGAGCACGATGGGTATTGGCTTAGCCATGTTTGGCGCTATGTTGGTCTTGATGGCCGTTCGTGTGCCGATTGCAATTTCGATGTTTGTGCCAGGTGCCGTGGGCTACATGGCCTTGGCCGGTTGGTTGCCTTTGCTGTCACACCTCAAAGGCGCGGTGTACAGCCGTGTGTCGATTTACGACTTGTCTGTCATTCCTTTGTTCATGCTGATGGGCGCGTTTGCCGTGCACGGCGGATTGTCCAAAGCCTTGTTTGACTTTGCCAATGCTTTGCTTGGCCGTTTCAAAGGCGGCATGGCCATGGCAGGGGTGTTGGCCTGTGCTGCGTTTGGTTCCATCTCGGGTTCCACCGTGGCGACCACGGCGACGATTGCGCAAGTGGCTTACCCCGAGATGCGTCGCATCAACTACTCAGGCCGACTCGCCACCGCAGTGCTCGCCACCGGCGGCACGATGGGCGTGTTGTTGCCGCCTTCCGTCACGTTGATGGTGTACGCCATCTTGACTGAGCAAAACATTACCAAGATGTTTTTGGCCGCCTACATTCCTGCGTTGCTCGCAGCGGTGGGCTACCTGCTTGCGATTGCGGTGATCGTGCGCATTCACCCAGAACAAGCGCCACAAGCCGCCGCTGCAACCCCCAGCGAATTGATGAACGCGGCTGTGAACGTGTGGCCGATTGCTGCCATCTTTTTGGTGGTGTTCGGCGGCATTTACGGAGGCGTATTCACCGCCACCGAAGGTGCAGCCATTGGTAACGTGTTGACCTTTCTCATCACCTTGCTGCGTCGTGAAATGACGTTTGACAAGCTGGTGGCATCGATTCGCACCACGGCGCAAACCAGTGGCATGATCTTTTTGATCTTCATCGGTGCAGACATGATCAACGCCTCGTTGGCTCTGTCGCAATTGCCCGCACAGTTGGCCGACATGGTGGGCCACTTGCAAATTTCACCGCTGGTGGTGATGGCTGGGATCATGATTTTCTACATCATCTTGGGCTGCGTGATGGATGAAATGTCCATGATCTTGTTGACCGTGCCCACCTTGTTTCCTGTCATTTTGGGCATGGACTTCTTTGGCCTGAACCCCTCGGACAAAGCCCTGTGGTTTGGTATTTTGATCCTCACCGTGTGTGAGATCGGCATGATCTTCCCGCCTGTGGGCTTGAACGTGTACATCATGAACGGCCTAGCCAAAGATGTGCCCATGGTGGAGACCTACAAAGGCGTGGTGCCGTTCCTCATCACCGATGGCATTCGTTTGTCGTTGCTCATTGCGTTCCCCGCCATTTCATTGTGGCTGGTGCATTTTCTGACTTAAATTTTTACAACTGGAGACAAATCATGAAAACTCGCTTTCTCAAAGTAGCCGCCGCGGCTCTGACGGCTGTGGCCCTCAGCCCAGCCGTGATGGCACAAGAGGTGACCCTCAAAGTGCACCACTTCTTGCCTGCCTCGTCGTATGCGCAAACCTTGTTCATTCAGCCTTGGTGCGACCGCATCGCCAAAGAGTCGAACAACCGCATGAAGTGCCAAATTTATCCCTCCATGCAATTGGGTGGTTCGCCCCCTCAGTTGTTTGAACAAGCACGAGACGGCGTTGCTGACATCGTTTGGACGGTGCCGGGTTACACAGCTGGTCGCTTCCCTTCGATTGAAGTGTTTGAGCTGCCTTTCATGATGCAAAGCCCAGAGGCCACCAGCAAAGCGCTGTGGGACTATGTGGACCAATACGCCAAAGCCGAATTCAAAGACGTCAAGCCTTTGGCCTTTCACGTGCATGGCGATGGCGTGTTCCACATGACCAACAAGCCCATCCGCACCGCCGCAGATTTGAAGGGCTTGAAGCTGCGCGCCCCGACACGCATGACCAACAAGTTCATCGCTTTGTTGGGCGCAACCCCTGTGAGCATGCCGGTTCCCCAAGTGGGTGACGCTTTGGCCAAAGGCGTGATTGACGGCGCGGTGGTGCCTTACGAGGTGGTGCCGGCGGTGAAGATTCAAGAGTTGGTCAAATTCCACTCGGAGACAGACCCCGCTGAACCCGCGTTCTACACCACAGCTTTCATCTTCGCGATGAACCAAGCCAAGTACGACGGATTGCCTGCTGATTTGAAAAAGGTGATTGACAACAACAGCGGCCAAGCTTTGTCGGGCATGGCGGGCAAGGCCTTCTTGCAAGCCGACATCGAAGGTAAAAAAACCACCACCAAAAACACGGTCAACGTGATTCCAAAAGCCGAATTGGAAAACTGGAAGAAAGTGGCGCAACCTTTGTTTGACGGTTGGGTCGCTGACATGAACGCCAAGGGTCACAACGGCAAGCAAATGCTCGAAGGTGCCAAAGCCTTGATTGCCAAGTACTCCGCTGGCAAGTAAACCGCTTCACGCATGACACAAGGGCCGCGATTGACATCGCGGCCCTTTTTTGTTTGGGCGTTCGCTGGCATCGCCGGTCGCAGGCAAACTTAATTATGATGGCCATCATATTTTGATACACTTCGCGCATGCAGACCAAACCCAGCCGCCGAGAAACCACCCATGAACGCATCGTGGGTGTGGCGGCACGTGCATTGCGGCGCAACGGCTATAACGGTGTAGGCGTGGCAGACGTGATGAAGCAGGCGGGTTTGACCCATGGTGGCTTTTACGCTCATTTCCCTTCGCGCGATGCCTTGCTGGTTGAGGCTTTGGTGCACGCCGGTCGCGACAGTGCGACGCTCATGTGCCTTCGTATAAGTCAGCACCAGGCACAAGGCCAAAGCGCCTTGTGTGCCCTCGTCAATTCCTATCTTTCCGAAACCCACTTGCATGAGGTCGAGGACGGTTGTGTGGTCGCAGCCCTGGGCTCGGAGATGCACCGTCAATCACCCTCACTGCGTGCGCCCTCCGCCGAGCGCGTGAACGGTCTTATTGCGATGGTGCAAAGCACACTGCCCGAGGGCGGCACGCCAGAGCAGGCCATGGTGATTGCCAGTACCTTGGTGGGCACGCTGCAGTTGGCGCGTGCCTTGGGCGTGAACGCACAGGGCAAGGCCCTACTGGCAGCCACACGTCATTCACTGCTCGCGCAGTACGACACAAACTGAACGCGTACGTGTGCGCATCAACCTCGCATTTTTTTAAACATAAATATGATGACCATCATATTAATTTGATCTTCAAAGGAAATTTTTCGTGAAAACTGCTCACCATGAGAAGGCTATTGTTCATACCCATGCTGATGCGTCGCCTTGGCCTGTATTTTGGATTTCCAGCATCGCCGTGTTTCTGGTCTCGATGGACAGCACCATGCTGTTCGCTGGGTTTCAGACCATCAAAGAAGGCTTCCCTGGCACATCGGCAGCCGATATGTCTTGGGTGCTGAACGCCTACACCGTGGTGTATGCCGCCATGCTGATTCCAGCCGGCGGATTGGCCGACAGCCATGGCCGCAAGAAAGTGTTCCTATTGGGCGTCACGTTGTTTTTGGCCGCCTCTGCTGCCTGCGGCATGGCGGGTACCGTGGGTTGGCTGGTCGCTGCGCGTGTGGCACAGGCGGTGGGTGCGGCGATGCTGACGCCGGCCTCCTTGTCCATCTTGCTAGACGCCTTTCCCTTGAGTAAACGCGCAGTAGCGGTCAGTTTGTGGGGCGCTGTCAGCGCTCTAGCAGCCGCTGTGGGGCCTAGCCTGGGATCGTTTGTGATTGACACGCTGGGCTGGCAATGGGCTTTTTATTTGAATCTGCCACTGGGTGCCATATCGTTGTGGCGCGGCGCTGCCTTGCTGAAGGAAGCCAAGCGGCCTGATAACCGGCGCACGGTTGACGGTCTTGGCATGGCCTTGCTGATCGTGGGCGTTGGTGCACTCGCGCTGAGCATCGTTCAACTTCAGTCGCCCAACTGGAGTACCGGCGAGCTGACTGTCGCGGCGGGCCTCGGCGTCATTGCGTTGGTTGGCTTTGTGGTCTGGGCTCGCGCTACGCCAGAGCCGCTTGTAGATTTGCGCTTGTTTCAAAATCGCACCTACACCTATGTGAATTTGGCAACTCTGGCTTTTGGCATTGCGTTTTCGATGATGTTTTTCGCCTTCTTTTTCTACATGACAGAGGTCTGGCATTACACCTTGCCGCAGGCAGGTTTGGCGATCACACCCGGCCCTTTGCTGGTGATACCGTTTGCGGTCCTCTCCGGTCGCTTGGCGAGCCGATTCGGACATCGCCCGTTCCTCGTCGGCGGAGCGCTGGTCTATGCCTTGAGCGGGCTGTGGTTTTTGCTGGTGCCCGGGGCACAACCCGCCTATTTGAGTCAATGGCTACCAGGCTTGCTGCTTTCGGGCATGGGCGTGGGACTCGTTTTGCCTTCGCTCTCGGCTGCTGCCGTGAACCGCCTGCCTTCTGCACAGTACGCCGTGGGTAGCGCTGTTAACCAGGCCACGCGCCAGATTGGCTCGGTCATGGGCGTCGCCATCACCGTGCTGCTGCTGGGCCATGCAGGCCTGACCCATGGAAGTTTCGTTCCAGTCTATGTGTGTCATGTGGCGCTTGCGTTGTTGACGGCTCTTTTGTGCTTGCCGGTCAACACCCGGCCGCAGCCTGCACACAAAGCCTAAGGTGTCCTTCAACGCTGGCTGTAAACCAACCCCGAAGCCACGCCGCCAAACAAATCGCCTTCCACCAAAGGCACGTCTGCAAACTCAGCTTGCAACGCTTCTTGAAACGTGCGCAGCGCCGATGAGCCGCCGGTGAGGTAAATGGCATCGGGTTTGCTGTGGGTCAAGCCGGCACGCTGCACGCATTCGCGTGCACAAGCCACGGTGTTGGCCAGCAGTTGGGCCAAGTGGGTGTGCAAGTTGGCGCTGCCCAGTTGTGCGGCCAAGCCCGCTTCGATGTAGGACAAGTCAAGGGTGGTGTCGCTGTCGGTTTGCGAGCAACGAATTTTGGCTTGCTCTACGTCGTGCGCCATGTGGTGGCCGTAGCGCTCGTTCAAGACGGTTATCAATCGCTCGTGCAAGCGGCCATCGGTGTAGTTGGTCTGCAGGGCTTTGGCTTGTGCCATGGCTTTGGGTTGGTATTGCCAGTTGATCAAGTGCCACGTGGACAAGTCAAAGAACACGCGGTTGGGCACTTCACGGTTTTGCGGTCCGATGTGGCCGTAGCCCAGCAAGGGCATGAGCTGCCCGAGGCTTAGCTTTTGGTCAAAGTCAGTGCCGCCAATGTGCACGCCGGTGGTGGCCAGCACATCGTTGGCGCGGTTGGCGCGGTGCATGCGCTCAGGCCCCAAGCGCACCACGGTGAAGTCAGACGTACCGCCGCCAATGTCGGCGACCAACACGGTGCTTTCGCGGGTCAGCCGTCGCTCGTAGTCCAACGCGGCGGCGATGGGTTCGAGTTGAAAGGCAATGTCGGTGAAGCCCACGGCTTGTGCAGCTTGGCGCAGTGAGTCTTGGGCTTGCGCGTCACGCGCGGCGTCGTCGTCCACAAAGTGCACGGGGCGGCCCATTACCACGCGGGTAGGGGCGGCGCCTAAGTGTCGCGTGGCGCGTTCGCGCAAGGCGGCCAAATAGGTGGTGACGATGTCTTGGAAGTTCACCAACTGGTGGTTGATGAGCGTGGTTTCCATCAACAGCGGGCTACCCAGCAGGCTTTTGAGCGAGCGCATCAAGCGGCCTTCGGTGCCTTCTAGGTAATGCGTGATGGCCTCACGGCCAAAGTGCGTGCTGCCTTCTTCGGCGTTGTAAAACACCGCCGTGGGCATGGCCAGTGCATCGCCTTCTAGCGGGATGAGTTGGGCGGTGCCTTGGGGTGTGGCCCACGCGATGGCTGAGTTGGAGGTACCGAAGTCAATGCCCAAAATGCCAGGGGTACTTTGGGCGTTTTTTGTGGATGCGGTCATGAACGAAGTTAACTCACCAGCCCCACGTAGACGTTTTGCACATCGTCGTTGTCGTCAATCGCCGAGAGAAAGGCCTCGACTTCCTCCAAATCTGCCGCACTCAAGGTGGTGGGGTCTACCGGGTTCTTGGGCTTGTAGCCGAGCTTGGCCGACAGCACATTGAAGCCGTGCGCGGGCAGGGCGCGGCTGACCAAGTCGAGGTCTGTGGGGTCTGTGATGAACACCGAGGTGCCTTCGTCGCCCGCTTCAAAGTCTTGAGCCCCGGCTTCGATGGCGGCCACTTCGGCATCGGCATCTGCGCTGGTGGGTTCGGCTTCGATCAAACCAATGTGGTCAAAGTCCCACGACACCGAGCCCGATGTGCCGAGCTGGCCTTTGCGAAACAGCACGCGCATCTCAGGCGCCGTGCGGTTGACGTTGTCGGTCAAGCACTCAACCATCACGGCCACTTGGTGCGGGGCGTAGCCTTCGTAAATGACGCGCTCAAACTGCACTGATTCGCCGGTCAGGCCTGCACCTTTTTTGATGGCACGGTCCAGCGTGTCTTTGGGCATGGACACCTTGCGGGCTTGCTCCATCACCATGCGCAGGCGTGCGTTGGCCGCAGGGTCTGCGCCGTTGCGCGCGGCGACCATGATGTCCTTGGCTAATTTGCTGAAGACGCGACCCTTGGCGTTGGCTGCTAAGTCTTTGCCTTTGGCTTTCCATTGAGCGCCCATGTGTTTTTCCTTTGTGTGTGTCGGTGTGTTGTTTAGTGGTCGGTACTTGCGCTCCAGCGCTCGTTCCATGCGTGTTCAATTTGGCGGCGGTCACGTTTGGTGGGCCGGCCATGCTCGATGCTGTGCGCGGGTTCATTGGCCAAACGGTTTTGTTCCGCTTGTTTGACGCGCAAAGCGATGCTCTCAGGTGTTTCTTCGTACAGCTGTTGCGCCACAGGTGCAGGTCCGCGTGCAGCGCTGATGCCTTGCACAACGATGGTTTTGGTCATGTTGCCTTGGCGCACGGTGAGGGTGTCGCCCACCTTGACTTCGCGGGCGGGTTTGACGTCTTGGCCGTTGATCTGCACGCGATGCTTGGTCACTTCGTCACACGCCAAGCTGCGTGTCTTGTAAAAGCGTGCGGCCCACAGCCACTTGTCGATGCGCAAACTGTCCATGATCAATGTGACAGCACGTCCAGCACGCGGGTCAGGTCGTGGCCTGTGTGTGTGGGCTTGGGGCCAATCGTTTCATGCGGCAAGTGTTGGCGATTCACCCACAAAGTGGTGAAGCCAAACCATGTGGCACCCAAAGCGTCCCAGCCGTTGCTGGAGACAAACAAAATGTCTTGTGCATCAAGGGGAATCGTTTTTTGCACCAAGCCATAGCTTTCTGGCGAGGTTTTGAACAAACGAATCGGGTCCACCGAAATGACGTGGTCAATCAGCTCAGTCATGCCTGCACTTGACACGGCTGTGTTGAGCATGTCGAGACTGCCGTTGGAGAGGATGGCCGTGGTGATGCCACGTTGCTTCAAGGCTTGCAGCACGCCCAGGTTTTCAGCGAAAGGGGTGAGCTTGGCGTATTGGCCCATCAAGGCCTCGACGTGTTCAGCTTGGGCGTCGAGTTTGAAACGCGCCAGTGTGTAGAGCAAGGCGCTGCGCGTGATGTCCCAAAACGATTGGTAGTGGCGGCTGCCCTCGACGCGGTGTGGATCAGACATCGTGATGAGGCGCGTGTAGTCAATCTGCTTGTCACGCCACAGCACCGAGATGGCCGCACCTTGGCCCGGGTACAACTGTTCGGCCAATGCGCCGATGCTGTACACATCGAACAAAGTGCCATAGGCATCGAATACAACGGTTTGGATGGCCATTCTTAGTCCTCGTTGGGCAGTAGGCAGCAGGTGTCGCCGCTGGCGGGGCGTTCAATCTTGATGCGGTGGATATTGGGCAACGCGCCTTTGAGGTCGTTGTAGATGAAAGCGCACAGGTTCTCTAGCGTCGCGGGGCCAATGCCGGGCACTTCGTCGAGGAAATGGTGGTCCAGCTTTTCGCGCACTTTGTCGACTTCTTGGCGCAGAAAACCGAGGTCCATCATCATGCCGGTTTCGGGATCGGGCTTGCCCGCGATGGTCACTTCAGCGTGGTACGTGTGGCCGTGGATGCGCAGGCTGCCAGCCGCATCAATTTTGCGGCGCAGGGTGTGGGCAGCTTCAAAGTAGAAGCGTTGGCTGAGTTCAAATTTCATCGGATACCAATTAACTTATGGGTTTGCACGCTCAAACGCCAGCGCGGGTGCGTTTGGCAATAGGCCACGGCCGCAGCCGTGTTGGCTGCCGCGTTTGGCCCATCCATGGGCTGCAAATAAAAATGTTCAAAATTCAAAGATTCGTACAACGCGGGCTCGGCACCCGCTTGTGGAAACACCAGCTTGAGCTCTTGACCCGCCACCACCACGCGTTGGCTGCCAGCCTTGGGGCTCATGCACAGCCAGTCAATGCCTTGCGGTGGTTGCATGGTGCCGTTGGTCTCGACCGCAATGCGAAAGTTCAGCGCGTGCAGGGCGTCGACCAACGCCTGATCGACTTGCAACAAAGGCTCGCCCCCGGTCAACACCACAAAGCGGTGCTGGGTGTCGCTGGCGGGCCAAAAGCGGGCAATGGCGGCTGCCAAAGTTTGCGCGTTGTCAAACTTGCCGCCATGTGTGCCATCGGTGCCCACAAAGTCGGTGTCGCAGAACTGGCAAATGGCCGAGCTGCGGTCCTCCTCGCGGCCGCTCCACAGGTTGCAGCCGGCGAAACGGCAAAACACGGCGGGTTGCCCTGCATTGGCGCCTTCACCTTGCAAGGTGTAGAACATTTCTTTCACGCTATAAGTCATGGCGTTATTTTCGCAGCAAGTTAGACGTCACGCGCCATCGCACTGAAGGCGCTATGTTGGCGCCGCCTGCTGTGACCGGATGGCCGTCTGGATTTACAGCGTGGGGTAGTCGGTATAGCCGGCTTCGCCGCCACCGTACAGGGTCTTCGCGTCAACTTCGTTGAACGGTCCGCCCACGCGTAGGCGATTCACCAAGTCGGGGTTGGCAATGAAAGGTCGGCCAAAAGCTACCAAATCAGCACCATCGGCCAAGGCTTTCTCGGCCAGTGGCAAGTCGTAGCCGTTGTTCACCATCCACGCGCCTTGCCCGCCTGCGGCTCGGTAGGCTGACTTGAGTTCGGTGTAGTTGAACGGGTGATCTGGCAATTCGCGTGCGCCACCTGTTGCGCCTTCGATGATGTGCAGGAATGCCAACTTCAGCGGGGCCAAATGGCGCACCACGTAGTCAAACAAAGCCTGTGGGTTGGCATCCACGATGTCATTGGCAGGCGTGACGGGCGAGAGCCGAATGCCCGTGCGCTCGGCACCTACGGCGTCCACCACGGCACGCACCACCTCGAGCAGCAAACGCGCACGGTTGGCAATGCTGCCACCGTAATCGTCGGTGCGCGCGTTGCTGCCGGTTTTGAGGAATTGCTCAATCAAATAACCATTGGCAGCGTGAATTTCCACGCCATCAAAGCCTGCGGCGATGGCATTGCGAGCGGCGTGCACGTAGTCACGCACGATGCCGGGAAGTTCCTCGGCGTCTAGGGCGCGTGGTGTGGAGGTGTCCACAAAGCTGGCAACCCCGTTGTCGAGCAGCACAGTTTTGGTCTGCGCACGAATCGCCGAGGGGGCGACTGGTGCCGCAGCGTGGGGTTGCAAGCTGGTGTGTGACACCCTGCCCACGTGCCACAGCTGGACGACGATCTTGCCGCCTGCGTCGTGCACCGCTTGGGTGACCGGCTTCCACGCTTCGATTTGTTCCTCTGCATACAGGCCCGGCACATCGGCGTAGCCTTGGCCTTGCTGGGTGATGGCTGTGGCTTCGGAAATGATCAGGCCCGCGCCCGCGCGTTGGCTGTAATACTTGGCCATCAGCGGCGTTGGGATGGCATGGGGTGCGCGGTTGCGGGTGAGCGGGGCCATCACCACACGGTTGGCGAGTTTCATAGAGCCGCAGGTGAGGGCGTCGAAAAGGGTGGTCATTGCGTTAAGTTCCAAGCGGGCTGTAAAACCCGAGAGCTTAAAGCAATTCTTTTGCGTCAGTGCGGTTGAGGTGCCACCTCGTGTGCGGCCATCAACTCCAAGGCTTTGACCAAAGCCGAGTGGTCTAACTGACCCCAACCGTTGGATGCGCAGGCTTGCATGAGCTGTGCGGCTGACGCCGTTTGGGGCAGTGACACGCCGATGGTTTTGGCCCCGTTGAGTGCCAAGGCCAAATCCTTTTGGTGCAAGGCAATGCGAAAGCCAGGGTCAAAGGTGCGTTTGATCATGCGCTCGCCATGCACTTCCAAAATGCGGCTGGAGGCAAAACCGCCCATCAAGGCCGCGCGCACTTTGGCTGGGTCGGCGCCGGCTTTGCTGGCAAACAGCAAGGCTTCGCCCACGGCTGCAATGTTCAAGGCTACGATGATTTGATTGGCCACTTTGGTGGTTTGGCCGTCGCCATTGCCACCCACCAAGGTGATGTTCTTGCCCATCAAGTCCAACAAAGGTTTTACGGTGTTGAAGGTGGCTTCAGAGCCACCCACCATGATGGTCAGGCTGGCCGCTTTGGCACCCACTTCGCCGCCAGAGACGGGCGCATCCAGGTATTCACCGCCGAGGGCATTGATTTTTTTGGCGAAAGTTTTGGTGTCCATGGGCGAGATGGAGCTCATGTCCACCACGATCTTGCCTTGGCTCAAACCTTCAGCCACACCGTCTTTGCCAAACAACACGGCGTCAACATCGGGCGTGTCGGGCAACATCAAAAAGATGATGTCTGCATGACGGGCGACTTCTGCATTGGTGGCGCACACCTGTGCAGCACTGAGCGCTTCTGGCACCTTGCTGCGTGTGCGCACAAACATCGTGTGACCCGCAGTCAGCAGATGTTGTGCCATCGGGGTGCCCATGATGCCCAAGCCAATAAATCCAATCTTCATTTTTCTTCCTTGTTGCTTTTAAAAATCAGCGCACCATACAGGGCCGCTTGTGGTCAAACTTCCAGCCAGGAATGAGGTATTGCATGGCCGTGGCGTCATCGCGCGCACCCAAGCCGTGTTGCAGGTACAGCTGGTGGGCTTTTTCTACGGCGGCCATGTCGAGCGCAATGCCCAAGCCTGGTTTTTTAGGCACCTCTACATGGCCGTTGACGATTTGCAGAGGCTCTTGGGTGAGGCCTTGGCCATCTTGCCAAATCCAGTGTGTGTCGATGGCCGTGACTTTGCCGGGCGCTGCGGCCGCCACATGGGTGAACATGGCGAGCGAGACATCGAAGTGGTTGTTCGAGTGTGAGCCCCAAGTCAGCCCCCAATCGCGACAGGTTTGTGCCACGCGGACTGAGCCCGCCATGGTCCAAAAATGCGGGTCAGCCAAGGGGATGTCCACGCTTTGCAGCGACAGCGAATGCACCATTTGTCGCCAGTCGGTGGCCACCATGTTGGTGGCGGTGGGCAAGCCCGTTTCACGACGGAACTCGGCCATCACCTCGCGCCCGCTGAAGCCTTCTTCCGCGCCGCAGGGGTCTTCGGCATAGGCCACCACGCCACGCATGTCGCGCATCAATCGCACGGCGTCTTTGAGCAACCATCCACCATTGGGGTCTAGCGTGACGCGTGCTTGCGGGAAGCGTTGGTGCAGGGCACTGACGGCTTCAATTTCTGCCTCGCCCGCGAGCACACCGCCTTTGAGTTTGAAGTCGTTGAAGCCATATTTTTCACGCGCCGCTTCTGCCAAACGCACCACCGATTCGGGGGTCATGGCTTTTTCGTTGCGCAGGCGAAACCAAGCGTTGTCGGCTTCATGCTCCGTGCGGTAGGGCAGGTCGGTTTGGGTGCGATCCCCGATGAAAAACAGGTAGCCAAGCATCTCGACCGAGCTGCGTTGCTGGCCTTCGCCCAAGAGCGCAGCCACAGGCACGTTCAGGTGTTGACCGAGCAAGTCAAGCAAGGCGGATTCAACGGCGGTAACGGCGTGAATGGTGGTGCGCAAATCAAAGGTTTGCAAGCCACGCCCGCCCACATCGCGGTCGGCGAAACGGGTGCGTAGGGTGTTGAGCACGGCTTGCACATTGCCAATGCTTTGGCCCACCACCAACTCGGTGGCGTCTTCTAGGGTAGCGCGAATTTTTTCACCACCGGGCACTTCGCCAATGCCGGTGCGCCCGGCGTTGTCGGTGAGGATGAGCAAGTTGCGGGTGAAGAAAGCGCCGTGTGCGCCTGAGAGGTTCATCAGCATGCTGTCATGGCCGGCGACCGGGATGACGCGCAGCTGTGTGATGACGGGAGAGGTGTGTGGCATGGGGGAGTTCGAATTAATCGGCTTTGATATTGCGGGCGTCGATCAGTTTTTTCCAACGCGCAAACTCAGCCGCTTGGTAAGCGGTGAATTGCTCGGGCGTGTTCGCCACGATTTCGAAGCCCAAATCTAACAACTTGGTTTTGACTTGCGGATCGTTCAAGCCTGCCACGATGGCGGCGTGCAGTTTGGCTTTGATGTCGGCAGGCAATCCGCGTGGTGCGGCAACGGCTTGCCACGAGTACACATTGGCGTCTTTGATGCCCAGCTCGTCGAGCGACGGCACACTGGGCAGCAGCGGTGAGCGCTTGGCACTGGTGATGGACAAGGCGCGCAGTTTGCCAGCCAAAATTTGAGGCATCGCGGTGTTGATGTTCATGAATGAGGCATCCACTTGCGACCCCAGCAAATCGGTCATCACAGGGCCGCCGCCTTTGTAGGGCACATGAATACCCGTGGTGCCGGTTTGCAGCCAGAACAGTTCGGCGGTCAGGTGGTCACTGCTGCCGTTGCCAGAGGAGGCAAAGGTCATCTTGTCGGGATTGGCTTTCAAAAATGAAATCACATTCGCCATGCTTTTGTGCGGCGAGCTGGCGGGTACCACCAAGACGTTGGGTGCTTGCACGGCGATGCTGATGTAGTCGAAGTCTTTCAGCGCGTCGTAGGACACTTTTGCGAGCAAGTGCGGCGCAATCACGAATGGCCCCAAGGAGGAGACCAGCAAGGTGTAACCGTCCGCAGGGGCGCGTGCCACAAAGCCTGCGCCAATGGTGCCGGTGGCACCGCCCTTGTTGTCCGTGATGAAAGTGCCGCCCAGCTTTTCTTGCAACTTGGGTGCCAAGGTGCGTGCGATGAGGTCGGTGGCACCCCCGGGTGGGAAGGGCACCACCAAGGTGACAGGTTTGTCAGGCCACGCATGGGCGGCGCCCATGGCCAAGACGCTGGTCAGCATGGCGATCAGTAGGTGACGTTTTTTCATTCATTGCTCCTGCATAAATTCAAAGGTGTGCATCAATCCAGCGCACCACGGGTGTTGGTGTAAAGGGCATACAGCGAATGGCTGCTGGCCATGAAAAGGCGGTTGTGCTTGGCGCCGCCAAAACACAGATTGGCACAACGCTCGGGCAAGTGGATGTGGCCAATGGCAGTGCCGTCTGTCGCGAACACGCGCACACCGTCAAGTTCTGCCGGCTTTGCATGGGGTGAGCCATCGCTTCCCCAGCCGCACCAAATGTTGCCGTCGCGGTCTACCGCAATGCCGTCGAGTGCGCCCGGGCCCTGTGCGTCGATCACCAAGCGTTTGTTGGATAAGCCGCCTTGTGCGTCCACGTCATACGCCCACACTTGACGATGCGGTTGTGCGCGGCTGGCGACGAGGTAGAGCACCGATTCGTCGGGTGAAAACGCCAAGCCGTTGGGGCCTGGCACATCGGTCAAGACCTGCTGCAAGGCGCCGTTGCTGGGGTTGATGCGGTACAGCGCATGGGGTAGTTCAGCAACTGCCGGATCACCCTCCCAATCGCCAGAGATGCCAAAGGGCGGGTCTGTGAACCACACCGCACCGTTGCTTTGGCAGACGATGTCGTTGGGGGAGTTCAAAGGTTTGCCATCCAACGCATCGGCCAACACGGTGATGGTTCCGTTGTATTCGGTGCGGGTGATGCGACGTGTTTGGTGCTCACAGGTGAGCAAACGGCCTTGGGTGTCACGCGCCAAACCATTGGCGTTGTGGGACGGGCTGCGAAATTCACTCACGTGTCCGCTGGCATCGTCCCAACGCAAGATGCGGTTGTTTGGAATATCAGACACCAGCAAGTAGCGGCCATCGCCAAACCACACCGGGCCTTCTGCCCAGCGCAAGCCCGTGGCCAATTGCTCCACGCTGGCACTGAACAAGCGCAGTTTTAAAAAGCGCTCATCCAACACCTCGACGCGTGGGTCGGGGTAACGGGCGTGGGGCTCGAAGGCGATGGCAGGTCCGGTGGTCATGGTGTTATTTCAAAATCAAGTTAGGCAGCCACATGGAGAACGAGGGCACGTAGGTGACCAACATCAGCGCCGCCACCAAGCCGCCGTAGAACGGCCAAATGGTTTTCATCACGGTACCCACGGACACTTCCCCGATGGTGCAGCCCACAAATTGGGTGGTGCCCACGGGCGGGGTGTTGAGGCCTAAGGCGCAGTTGATGAGCATGACGATGCCGAACTGCTCGGTGCTCATGCCCATTTGCTGGCAGATGGGCAAGAAGATGGGCGTGCAAATCAAAATCGTCGCAGCCATGTCGAGGAAGGTGCCCAACACAAACAAGATGATGTTGACCCACAAGAAGATGACCCAGGGCTTGTCGCTCACACTGGACAGCATATTGCCCGTGAGTTCGGCCACGCCGTACAAACCAATCAAGTAGCCAAACATGGAGCTGATGCCAATCAGCAGCAGCACCGCACCTGTGCTTTTCACCGCTTTGGCGGCTGCTTTCAAGAACTGTTCACGGGTGAGCTTTTTGTACACCAGCGTGGCAAGGAACAAGGCCCACACCACGGCGACCGAGGCCGACTCTGTGGCTGTGAATGCCCCAGACAAAATGCCCACAATGATGATGACCACCACCAGCAAACCGGGCAACGATTGCAAGAACGAATGCCCCACCACGGCCCAGCCGGGGAAGGTGCCTGCGGGGTAACCGCGTTTCACGGCCACGCCATAGGCTGCAACCAAGTTGCAAATGGTCAACACAATCGCGGGCACGATGCCCGCCAAAATCAGCGCCGCAATGCTCACCTTGCCGCTGGCGGCCAGCGTGAAGATGATGAGGTTGTGGCTCGTGGGCATCAAAGCCCCCACCAAAGACGCATGGGTGGTGACGTTGACGGCGTAGTCGGCGTCGTAGCCGGCTTTTTTCATTTGCGGAATCAGCACGGCGCCCATGGCCGACACGTCGGCCACCGGAGAGCCGGACACGCCGCCAAACAAGGTACATGCCAGCACGTTGCTCATGCCCAAACCACCGCGCACATGGCCCGCGAGGGACTTGGCCAAATCCACGATCTTGTCGGCGATGCCGCCGTACATCATGATTTCACCCGCGAAGATGAAGAAAGGAATGGCGAGGAACGAGAACGGGTTCATGCCCGAAATCATTTGTTGAAAACCCACCGCCAACGGTAAGCCCTCATACAACAAGGTGGCCAAAGACGACAGGCCAATGGAGAAAGCCACGGGCACGCCCAGCAGCAGCAACAGCGTGAAGCTCACGCACAGAATCATCAGTGCCATGCGGGCTCCACCTCTTCACCGCGCAGCAAGGCGATGATGTGTTCAATCGAAAACAATGCAACCAACACCCCTGCAAAGGCAGGGGGGGCGTACTTGAAGGCCTCGGACAAACCGAGGGTTGGAATTTTGTAATCCCACACGCTTTGTGCCAGCAAGGCGCAGTTGTAGGCCATGACCACGCCAAAGACCAAAACCAGCGCGTGAATCAGCAGCTCCATCTTCAGGCGCACGGCCTCGGGCACGAGCACCAGCAAAGACTCCAAGCCAATGTGCCCCGCATCGCGCACGCCCACGGCCATGCCCAGCATGGTGACGTAGAGCACGAGCAACACGGCGCCACTTTCCGCCCAAGTGGGCGTGTCGTTGAACACATAGCGACCAATGACTTGGTAGAGCACCGCGGCAATCAGCAGCACGAGGCCCGCGACGCCGACTTGCAAACAAAGCCGCGCGAGGGCGGCACAAAAGCGTGTGTACATGGTGTGTTTTATTTGACCGCGTAGATGCGTTTGACCATGTCTTGCAGCTTGGGATCTTTCAAGAACTTGTCATACACGGGCTTCATGGCTGCTTGGAAAGGGGCTTTGTCCACTTCCACAATCTCTGCACCACCGGCTTTGACGATGGCGAGCGACTTGGTTTCACGCTCATCCCACAGCTTGCGCATGTACACCACCGACTCTTTGGCCGCGGCACGAATTTGCTTTTGCTCGTCGACAGAGAGGGTGTCCCACACCTTTTTGGAGAACAGCAAAATTTCGGGCGCCATCGAGTGTTCGGTCTTGTTGAAGTATTTGGCTACTTCAAAGTGGCGTGAGCTCTCATACGAGGGGTAGTTGTTTTCAGCCGCATCGACCAAACCCGTTTTCAGCGCGGTGTACACCTCGCCATACGGCATGGGGGTGGCGTTGGCACCCATGGCTTCTAACAAGGAAACCCACAAATCACTTTGCTGCACACGCACCTTCAGGCCTTTGGCATCTGCCAAGGTTTTGATGGGTTTTTTCACGGTGTAGATTGAACGTGCGCCCGAGTCGTAGAACGCCAAGCCGATAAAGCCTTGGGCTTCGCAGTCTTTCAAGATTTCTTCACCAATCGGGCCGTCCAACACTTTGCGCATGTGCTCGGTGGAGCGGAACAAGAAGGGCATGGTGGGCACCATGGTGGCGGCGCAAATGTTGTTCATGGGCGCGACGTTCACACGGGCCATGGCGATGGCACCGAGTTTGGTTTGCTCAATCGTGTCTTTTTCGTTGCCCAAGGCCGATTTGGAGAACACCTTGATGCTGTTCTTGCCATTGCTTGACTTGTTCAACAACTCACTCATGTGGCGTACCGCTTGCACGGTGGGGTAGTCATCGGGGTGGATGTCAGAAGATCGAAATTCAGTGGCCTGTGCGGCAAAAGCAAACAGTGAGGCCGCTGCGCTGGCCACCAAAGTTTTGAGCAAATTCGAACGTGCGTTCATGGGTGTCTCCTGTTGTGGTTAGAAATTTTGAAATTCAAAAAGGACCGGCTTTGACGAAACCACCGCCTTGGTAAATCACGGCGGGGTCATTCAAATCGAGGGTGAGTTGCTTGGCCTCAACGCCTGCGCGGAAGGGCTCGGAGCTGTCTTGTGGGCGGTAGCCAATGTGTTTGGCAGGCGTGTTGTCCCACCACACATGGTGGTTGTCGGACATGCCATAAATCACGCTGTAGCCGACCACGGGGGAGTTCAGGCTGGCGATGACCAGACGCTCCAAGTCGTCATAGCTCATCCACGTGGCCAGCATGCGGCGGTCTTTGGGTTCGGGGAAGGATGAGCCAATGCGCAAGCACACGGTTTCAATGCCGTAGCGGTCAAAGTAAAAGCGGGCCAGGTTTTCGCCAAAGGCTTTGCTCAGACCGTAGTAGCCGTCGGGGCGCACGGGCATGGTGGCGTCGATCACTTCGTCTTGTCGGTAAAAGCCCGTCACGTGGTTGGAGCTGGCAAACACAATGCGGCGCGTGCCGTGAGTGCGCGCGGCTTCGTACAAGTTGTAGGCGCCAATGATGTTGGCTTGCACGATGTCGTCAAACGGTTGCTCGGTGGAAATACCGCCCAAGTGCACCACGGCGTCCACGCCTTCGAGCAGTTTGAAGACAGCAGGGCGGTCTTGCAAGGCGGCGGGCATGACCTCTTCGCCTGCAGCGGCTTGGCCTAAATCGCCCAAATCGCTGAGACGCAACACATCGCAACGTGCGTTTAGGCGAGGGCGCAACGCGCTGCCCAAGCCGCCGGCAGCACCCGTCAAAAGCAGGCGAGAGTACATGTGGGTTGAGGGGGTTGCCATAAGAGTCACTTTGGGTGGTGGTGGATGGAGATTGGGTTTAATTTGGTAGCGCTACCAAATTAAAGTGGGTGAATGTTAGCCACGCCAAAACAGGCAGTCAATGCTTTTAACCTAGGGTTTTCGCTAGGTTTGTGCTCTCGCGCTCGATGATCGAGAAACCCACATCCACGATGCCGGGCTCAACCGGGCGACCCTCGGCGCGGGCGATCAAGCTGCGGGCCGCCAGCGTGCCAATTTGCTCACCGTTGATGCGCACGGTGGTGAGTGCGGGCACCATGTCTGCAACGAAAGGCACATCGCCAAAGCCCACCACGGCGATGTCGTCTGGCACGCGCAGTCCGCGTGCTCGGGCTTCGGTCATGACGCCCAAAGCCAGTAAGTCGGAGCTGCAAAAAACCGCTTCAATGCCTGATGTTTCGGCCAAGATGCGGTTCAGCGCTTCGCGCCCACTTTTGAGCGAGCGTGAGGCGCCGACGTTGACCACAAAAACTGGGGGTAAACCGTGTTGAGCCACGGCGTCTCTGAAGGCCGAGGTGCGGCGGTCCGCGCGCTCGTCTTCGGCGCGCACGATGGCGAATTTTTTGTAGCCTTTGCGCATCAAAAATTGGGCCACTTCGCGGCCAATGTCCGAGTGAGAGAAGCCAATCAGCATGTCAATGGGCGTGGGGGTTAAATCCCATGTTTCGACCACCGGAATGCCTGAGGCCAGCAAGCGCGTGCGGGCTTTGCCTGGGGGCAAGATGCCAGTCAGAAAAATGCCATCCGGGCGGCGCCCAATGATGGCTTCGAGCAGCAGCTCTTCGCGTTCAGCGGAGTAGCCCGATTGGCCCAGCATCAGCTGGTAGCCGTCATCAAACAAGGTGCTGTTCAAGGACTCAATCGTTTCCATGAACACCGACACCACGGTGCTGGGCACCACGGCTGCAATGAGGCGGCTGCGCGAAGATGCCAAGCCACCTGCCATGCGGTTGGGCACATAGCCGGTGCGTTGCACGGCCTCTTGCACTTTGCGCAGCACGTCAGGGGACACTTGGTTGGGCGTGTTGATGGCCCGTGACGCGGTGATGGGGGCCACGCCTGCCAGCATGGCCACATCACGCAAGGTGATGGCACCGCTGCTGCGGCGTGATCGTTTGGGTGTGTCTTTGTCGGTCATGAGTTTCTCTGGCTTGGCCTCGCTTGCACGTTTGTGGATGGTACCGCTATCATTGCGTTTGTAAAGGCTTTGAAACGAAGCCAATTGACCAGGAGACACAGATGACCCCACTCACCATCCGTATGCAGCCCAAAGACAACGTGGCCATCGTGGCCAACGACGGGGGCCTGCCCGCAGGCACGGTCTTGCCCGATGGGTTGACTTTGCGCGACGCGGTGCCACAAGGTCACAAAGTGGCCTTGGTCGATTTGCCAGCCGGTAGCGCGGTGCTGCGCTACGGCATTCCGATTGGCTATGCCTTGAAGGACATTCCTTCGGGCAGCTGGGTGAACGAGCGTTTGCTCCAAATGCCTTCGGCGCGCGGCTTGGACGACTTGCCGATGGCCACGCACAAACCCGAGCGCTTGGCCCCGCTGGAGGGCTATACCTTTGAGGGCTATCGCAACGCTGATGGTTCGGTGGGCACACGCAACATCTTGGCCATCACCACGACCGTGCAGTGTGTGTCGGGGGTGGTGGCGTTTGCAGTCGAACGCATCAAGGCCGAGTTGCTGCCCAAGTTCCTGAATGTGGACGACGTGGTGGGACTAGAGCACACCTATGGCTGCGGCGTGGCGATTGATGCCGACGGCGCTGAAATTCCGATCCGCACGCTGCGCAACATCAGCCTCAACCCCAACTTTGGCGGTGAGGTGATGGTGGTCAGCTTGGGTTGCGAGAAGTTGCAGCCAGAGCGCCTCATGCCACCCGGCGCCATTCCCATCAACGACTTGCGCGGTGAGGCACTCGATGTGGTGTGCTTGCAAGACGAGGCCCATGTGGGCTTCATGTCCATGGTGGCGTCGATCATGAAAACCGCCACGCAACATTTGCAGCGCTTGAACCTGCGCCGTCGCGAGACCGTGCCTGCCAGCGAGTTGGTGGTGGGCGTGCAGTGTGGCGGCAGTGATGCGTTCTCGGGCGTCACCGCCAACCCGGCCGTCGGCTATTGCACCGATTTGTTGGTGCGTGCGGGTGCGAGTGTGATGTTTTCGGAAGTCACCGAGGTGCGCGATGGCATTGACCAATTGACCTCGCGGGCCACCACCCCCGAAGTGGCGCAAGCCATGATTCGCGAAATGGCCTGGTACGACGCCTACCTGGCCCGCGGTCGTGCGGACCGCAGTGCCAACACCACACCGGGCAATAAAAAAGGTGGCTTGTCCAACATCGTGGAAAAGGCCATGGGCTCCATCGTCAAGTCGGGCTCAGCGCCCATTTCTGGGGTATTGGCGCCGGGCGAAAAGCTCAAGCAAAAAGGTCTGATTTATGCCGCCACCCCGGCGAGCGATTTCATTTGCGGCACCTTGCAATTGGCCGCCGGCATGAATCTGCACGTGTTCACCACGGGGCGTGGCACGCCTTACGGTTTGGCTGAGGTGCCGGTCATCAAAGTGGCGACCCGCAGCGACCTCGCGCGCCGTTGGCACGACTTGATGGACGTGAATGCCGGCACGATTGCCGATGGCACTCAGACCATTGAAGAAGTCGGCATGGCTATGTTTTTGCTGATGTTGGATGTGGCCAGTGGCCGCAAGAAAACCTGGGCTGAGCACTGGAAGCTGCACAACGCCTTGGTGTTGTTCAACCCCGCGCCCGTGACCTGATGGCCACTCGCTGGCCTCACTCGGCCACGATGCCTTTGAGTTGAATCACGCGGCCCCAGCGTGGGTAGTCTCTGGCAACAATGGCCCCCAACTCTTCAGGGGTCGAAGCGCCCGCGTCTAAGCCCGCTTTACCCAAGATGTCTTTGATCTGCGGTTGCTGCAAGATGCTGACGAAAGCCGCGTTGAGTTTGTTCACGATGGCTGGGGGTGTTTTGGCAGGAACGAAGAAGGCGTACCACAGGTCTACATCAATTTCTTTGTAGCCGAGTTCTTGAAACGTGGGTACATCTGCGGCCACGGGGTGGCGCTTGGTGCTGCCCACCGCCAAGGCGTTGAGCTTGCCCGCTTTGACAAAGCCTTGTGCGATGTGCACAGGCAAAAAGCCCACCATCAACTCACCCGCCAACAAGTCTTGCGTGTAGCCCGCTGTGCCCCGGTAGGGCACATGCAGCATGAAAGCCTTGGTCTCTAACTTGAACAGTTCCATAGCCATGTGATGTGGCGTGCCCACGCCGGGCGAACCAAAGGACACAAAGCCCGGTTTGGCGATGGACAGCGCCACCAAGTCTTTGACCGATTTGATGCCCGTCTTTGGGTTGGCCACCAACATCAAGGTGCCGGTGGCTGACATGGAGACCGGCGCGAAGTCTTTGACGGGGTTGAAGGAAGCGCTTTTGTACAGCTGGGAGGCGATCAACATGGTGTTCGCGCCCATCAGAATGGTGTTGCCGTCCGGTGCCGACTTGGCCACAAAGTCAGCGCCAATGTTGCCACTGGCGCCCGCCATGTTTTGCACCACCACGGTTTGCCCCATCTTTTCTCCCAACTGCGCTTGCACGGTGCGGGCAATGGTGTCCATGCCCGTGCCGGGCGTGAACGGGACGATGATTTTGATGGGGGTGTTGTTGGATTGCGCCAGTGTGGACAGCGCAAAGAGCATCCCCGCGCAGGCCAGTGCGATTCGTTGAATGGGTTTCATGCAGTCCTCGCAGGAATTTTGAACAAAGTTTGGGCGTTGGTTTGGTAAAACTTTTTCTTGGCGGCGGGGTTCATGTCCATGCCGTCGAGTGCGTGGACTTCGTCGATGGCGTATTGGTAGGGGTAGTCCATCGCGTACAGCACGCGGTCTTCGCCCAACACGTCTTGTGTGAAGGCGATGGCTTTGGGCCACGCCATGCCGCTGCACGTGATGTGGAAGTTGTCACGCAGGTAGTCGCTGGGCTTGCGTTGCAGGGGCTTGATGCTGTCGTAGCGGTTCGAGCGCACCGTGGCGGCATGCATGTAGTCCAAGCGGTAGGCCCAGAATGGCAAGGCTTCACCCATGTGGCCCAAGATCACTTGCAGCTTGGGAAAACGGTCAAACACGCCGGAGGTGATGAGCTTCAAGGCGTGCAAACCGGTTTCTACGCCAAAGCCATAAATCGCACCATCTAAGCCCGATTCTAAAAACGGTTGAATCATGTTTGCCGGTGGCGTGTTGGGGTGCAGGTAAATGGGCGTGTCGTGGGCCTGTGCGGCTTCAAAGATTTCCCAGAACTTGGGGTCAGACAAATACTCGCCGTGGGTGTGCGAGTTGATGATGACCGAGTTCATGCCCAGAT
Organism: Comamonadaceae bacterium; assembly: GCA_947373245.1. Classification (GTDB taxonomy): domain Bacteria; phylum Pseudomonadota; class Gammaproteobacteria; order Burkholderiales; family Burkholderiaceae_C; genus Limnohabitans. The sequence continues at coordinate 8,887 of CANBWY010000006.1, read as the reverse complement.
GGTTCACGCCACGTTCAATCTCTTGTGCCGCCGCAGCGGGGTCTTGGGGGGCGATGGCGATCATGCCGGCAAAACGGGTGGGGTGACGGCGCACGCCGGCGGCCAATTCGTCGTTGGCAAATTTGGCAAACGAAACGGCGGTGGCGGTGTCCATGCACTGCACGCCGGGTGAGGTGAGTGCAATGATTTGCATGTCGATACCCGCATCGTCCATATGGCCGATGCGCACTTGGTCGAGGTCAGTCAAGCAACGCATGATGTGCTGGGCGCGCTCGCTGGGGCTGCTCATGTAAAAACCCATCAGGCTTTTGAAGCCAGGGTCGATCTGCGGTTGCGTCAAGATGCCGCGGTAAATGTCGAGCATCTCCGAGGGGCAAAACGCCTCTTCGGTGGCGATGCGCAGGTAAGGGGCTTTGCCCGGACGTTGGGGGTGGGTCGATGTCATGGGTTTAAATAATTTTGATGCTGAGGTTGGGTAAGCCATCGATGTGCATTTCAATCACATCGCCGCGGACCACGGGGCCCACGTTTTCGGGCGTTCCTGCGTAAATGATGTCGCCGGGAAACAGCTCAAACGCTTCGGAGAGTTTGGAGATTTGTTCAGCCACTGACCAAATCATCTGGGTCAAATCTGCCTTTTGCTTGACTTGTCCGTTGACCTTGAGCCAGATATCGCCTTTGGCAAAGTGGCCGGTTTCCGCCACTTTGTGCACGGCGCCTATGGGCGCAGATTGGTCAAAGCTCTTGCCGATTTCCCAAGGCTTTTTTTGGTCGCCCATACCGCGCTGCAAATCGCGGCGTGTCATGTCTAACCCGAGGGTGTAGCCGTAGACCAAGTCCAAGGCTTTGTCGACAGAGATGTTGCGCCCGCCTTTGCCTAGCAAGGCCACCAGCTCAGCTTCGTAGTGGTAGTTTTTGGTGAGCGTGGGGTAGGGGTGATTGGCCACGGTGCCGGCTGGCACGTACTGAATGGCGTCGGTGGGTTTTTGGAAAAAGAACGGCGGTTCACGTGTTGGGTCTGAACCCATTTCGCGTGCGTGAGCCGCATAGTTGCGTCCAATGCAGTAAATGCGGCGGATGGGAAACATCTCGTCGGATCCCACGATGGGAAGGTAGGTGGCCGGTACAGCAAATGGCGTTTTGGGTTGACCACTTGCAAAACCAGGCGTGGCACAACCGACCAAGGCCCCTGTGGTGACGAGGGCTGAGTTTTGAAAAAAGTGACGACGGTGCATGAACTAGGTCTCCTAGGGCTGATTTAAGACTTGGCGGCAAAGCCCGCCACTTGTTTGTAGCTGTCTGAGATTTGACGTAACTCGGCTTGGCTGATCAAGTCGTCGATCTGCCCAAAAGGTTGGCCATGACTCAACGCATCGGCCTTCATGATGATGGCGTCGGGCGGCACGCTGCGGTTGGTTTGCACAATCTTGGCGGTGGTGGGCAAGCGCAGGTCTTGGTACTGTTGCAAAGCAGCCACCACATCGGTGGTTTTGCTCAGCAAGTCGGCCAAGGTGCGCGCATCGATCAAACTTTGGGCGGAACCGTTCGAGCCACGTGGGTACATCGGGTGAGCGGCGTCCCCCATCAAGGTGATGCGGCCAAAGCTCCACTGGGGCAGAGCGTCTTTGTCCACCATGGGGTACTCAAACACGCGCTCCGCAGACAAGATGAGTTGGGGCACATCGAGCCACGGGAACTTCCAGTCTTTGAAGATGTCAATGCAGTCATTGGCATCACCCGGCTTGTTCCAGTCGTTCATCTTGGTGTCTGGCCGTTGGATCTCGGCCATCCAGTTGATGAGCTGGTTGCCTTTCCCGTCGACGTTGTCGACGATGGGGTAGATGACCATTTTGCCGGTGTCGATGGAGCCCACCCGCATGTAGCTTTTGCCACTCAAGATGGGCTTGTGCACGGTCACGCCGCGCCAGGTATTGATGCCGGCGAAGCAGATGCGATCGTCGGGGAAGAATTGTTTCCGCACGGTGGAGTTCACGCCGTCGCAGGCCACAGCCACATCGGCTTGCACTTGACGCGTTTCGCCATTGGTTAATTCAAATGTGGCGATGGCGAACTGTTCGGTTTGTTCCACGCGAATGCATCGGTGCCCCGTGTGAACATGATCTGCTCCTAAGCGTTTGACCGCTTCTTCAAACAAAATGCGATGCAATTTGCCGCGATGGATGCCTAGCTCGGGTGTGCTGTAGCCATCATGACGTCCGCGCAGTTCTTTGTAGATGTATTGGCCATAGCGGTTGTAAAACACGCTTTCCAAATTTTCAATCGCGACGGCTTCGAGTTGTGGCAATACGCCTAAGGCGGCCAGCTCCCGGGTGGCGTGCGGCAGCAGGGTAATGCCGACACCCATTTCTTTCACTTCTGGCACGCTTTCATAGACGTCGCACTCAATGCCGCGTTCATGCAGCCCGAGCGCAAAACCAAGGCCTGCAATACCGCCGCCCAAGATGGCTACTTTCATCGTTTATCCTATTCCGTTGTACTTGCTAGTTTGTTAGCATGCAAACGATTATTCATTCCGACGCCGTTTTTCGTATCCATACAAACCCGAATTTATGCACCTAAGCGACATGTACCAACGGCCTGGGTTTTTGCTCCGGCGCGCCCACCAAATCTCTGCGGCCATCTTTGAGAGTGCCTGTACAGATTTAGGGCTGACGCAGGCGCAATACGGCGCGATGACGGTGTTGGCCAGTGAGCCCGACATTGATCAGAGTCGTCTCGCGCGGGCGCTTGCATTTGACAAGGTCACAGTGCTGCGCGTGGTGCGGGGTTTGGAAACACGGGGCTTGGTGGTGCGCGAAGTCTCAGAGGCCAGTCGCCGTCAGATGGCGGTGCGCTTGACGCCAGCAGGCAAGCGCTTGCTCAAAAAAGCGGAGGCGCCCGTGCAAGCGGCCTATGAACAGTTGATGGCGCCGTTGGATGCGCGCCAACGCACGCACTTCATCCAATTGCTGCAAAGCATGACCGACGGACTGAACACCCAAGCACGTGCGAGTTTCGTGCCCTTGAAGCATGGCTGAACTGCCAGTTCTCTATTCGTTTCGTCGCTGCCCCTACGCCATGCGTGCGCGTTTGGCCCTGTGGGTCAGCGGTGTGGCGTACGAGCACCGTGAAGTGGCGCTGAAGGCCAAACCCGCATCGATGTTGGCCGCATCGCCCAAGGGCACGGTGCCGGTCTTGTGTTTGCCCACGGGCGAGGTGTTGGCGCAAAGCCTAGACATCATGCATTGGGCTTTGCAGCAACACGACCCAGACGCTTGGTTGCCTGCCACGTCTGAACTGAGGGCCTTTACCCAAGCTGCTTTGACCCACCTCGATGGTGAATTCAAAGCCAACCTAGACCGTTACAAATACCCACAACGGTTTGGTTTGACGGATGGCTTGGCACACCGGGGCGAGGGTGCGCGCTGGCTGTTGACCCTTGAGTTGCAATTGCAAAACGCTGCTTTTCTGTCGGGCGCGAGGTGGGGTTTTCTGGACGCTTGTGTGGCACCGTTTGTTCGCCAATTTGCGCGCACAGACCGTGGGTGGTTTGATGCGCAGCCTTGGCCCCAGTTGGCGCAATGGCTGACGGCATTCGAAAACTCTGAGGCATTTAGGACCGTGATGCACAAACAGCCCCTCTGGATTGCGCCTGACGCCTGAATGGGCTCAGTCGCCAGCGTGAACAAACACGCCGCCCAGCGTTTGGGGCTGCACGACGCCTAGCTCAGCCAAGCCTGGCAGTTGCCCGCTGGGCACATTGTCAACTTGCATCGCGTCCAAGTTGTCGCGACTCATCAGGGTCGGGCCAGGGACGATTTCCATCATCCAAGCTTGCAGCCAGCCGACAGGGTAGGGCAGTGGCAAGACGGGCCTTGGATGCCCCACCCAACGCCCAGCAAATTGAACCAGTTGTTGGAGTGTCAAGATGTCGGGGCCAGCCAGTTCATACACCTGACCCGCTGTGGCGGGGTCTTCTACGCACGCCACGATGGCGTTGGCCACATCTTGCACCCAGACCGGTTGAAAGCGTGTGTGCGCACTGGCCAAGGGGAGGACGGGCAGAATTTTTTGCAGCTTGGCGAACAGGTTGATGAAGTGGTCGTCCTCGCCAAAAATCACGCTGGGGCGAATCACGGTCAGCGCCAAATCTGAGGTTTGTGCCGCCGCCATCAGCACCGCTTCGCCACGTGCTTTGCTGCGCTGGTACCGTGATGGGGCGTGTTCACCCGCGCCCAGCGCGCTGATGTGTATCAAGCGCTTCACGCCTTCGGCTTTGCACGCCTTGGCGATTTTTCGCACCAGTTGCACATGCACCTGGTCGTAGGCCGCTTCATCGCCATGCAGGATCGCCACCAAATTCACCACGGCATCTTGGCCGCGAATCAGGTTTTGCAGTGGGTCGGGATCGTGAACATCTGCCACCACGACCTCAAGTCCCGGGATGATCTCCACACTTCTGGCGGGTAAGTGGCGCGTGGGCACGGTGATGCGATGACCCTGTCGGCTGAGTGCTTCGCACACATGGTGCCCTACGAAGCCCGTGCCGCCTAAGACCAAGATGTTTTGAGAAGTGGTGTTGTGCATGGTCGCAATGTAGAGCGTGCTGCGTTGGCGTGATTGATAAAAATCAAAAATTCAAGGGATAAGTCATTGCATCAAATCCATAGCAGGCATCCAATGCTTGCATGGCGTGCTGCGGAGGGTTGGCAAACATGCGACTTCATTTGCGAACGGTGTGTGTGATTTCCTTGTGTCTTTGGATGGGGCTTGGCTGGGTTCGGGCTGCTGACGCTGCTGTGCCTGCTGCGGACGCGGTGCAGCATGTGCGCATCGTGGGGGGGAGTTATTTTTTCAAGCCCAACCATGTGGTTGTCAAAGTTGGGGTGCCGGTTGAGTTGACGCTCAGCATGGAAGCGGGTTTGATTCCGCATACATTCATGATTCACGCCCCCGAGGCTGGCATCGTGGTGGATGAAAGCCTAGCCGGTGAGCCTCACACCGTGTTGTTCACACCGCAGGCTGTGGGGCGGTATGTGTTTTATTGCAAAAACCGACTGCTCTTTTTTAAAAGCCACCAAGAAGAAGGCATGGAAGGTATTTTGGACGTGGTGGAGTAAGCCATGCGACCCGCCCTGTTTCTTGCCGCCTCGCTGATCAGCTCGGTTGCTGCGGGGGAGGCTCCCGACCCCATCGCCATTGCCATTCAGCATTACGCCCAGATCGAGACCTACAGCGTCACCCTTCAATCGGTTCAGCAAGACCAAGAGCAAGGCCAAGCGCAGCGCATTCGCTACTACTTTAAAAAGCCTGGCTTTGTACGGATGGAATTTATCCAGCCTCATGCGGGTGCTGTGTTGGTGTTCAGTCCACTTATCCAGCGCGTGCGTTTGTGGCCTTGGGGGGAGGCGCATTTTCCTGAGCTCAACTTGAATCCGGCGAACCCACTCATCCTGAGCGCAACAGGCCAGCGTGTCGACCATTCGGATGTTGGCACCTTGTTTGAGCACGTGCGCGCTTTGGGCGAAGGCGGCAGCACAGTGGCCGAAGATGTGTTGGAGGGCGCATCGCCGTTGACACACCTCACAGTGACAGGGCCTAGCGGCGGCACGGTGGGGCGCGTCCACTCTTTTGATCTGTGGATAAATGTGGACACGCAATTTCCCACAAAGATCATCAGCCGTGATCTGCATGGGACCATGCTTGAGACGGTCATCCTAGATACGCTGGCGTTGAACCCCCCATTGCCTGCGTCGCTCTTTGAGCCCTAGAAGGTGCACCTGATGGCGTACACCTTTGTGACGGTTTGGTACATCCAGGCCCCCCTCGACGCGGTCTGTGATGTGATTTGTGAGTCCATGGCATGGCCTCAATGGTGGCCCAATGTGGAAAGGGTGGAGGAGCTCATACCCTGTGATGTCCATGGGTTGGGCGGTGTGCGTCGGTACACCTGGCACGGGCGTTTGCCGTATCGCTTCAGCTTTGATGTTCGTGTGGTGCATTTCGTTCCCCTGCAGGTCATTGAGGGGCACGCGAAAGGTGACCTAGAAGGGGTAGGCCGTTGGTTGTTCAGTGTGGACGGGGATGTGACCATCGTGCGCTATGAGTGGCGCATCCGCATCACCTCGGTGTGGCTGCGCTTGCTTGCGCGATTCGCCCGCCCGCTGATCAGGTGGAACCACAACGCGGTCATGCAGCAAGGCGGGGAGGCCTTGGCCCTCAAGGTGAAGGCGAGTTCCATGCGCGTCATGCACCTGTAGCGCCGATGGCCATAATGGGCGAGCAAAAAATGAAGGAGTATTTGATGCGTGGCTTGCCTTTGCTTTTGGTTCCGGGTTTGATGTGTGACCACACGGTGTGGGACCCCATACGGCCTCACCTGCCTGCGCTGCACGACTACACCGTCGTGGACCACGGTGACGCAGATTCACTGGTGCAAATGGCGGTGCAGTTGTTGAAAGATGCCCCCCCGAAATTCCTGTTGGCAGGCCACTCCATGGGGGCGCGTGTGGCCTTAGAGGTTTTACGTTCCGCCCCCGAGCGCGTGGCAGGTGTGGCGTTGTTGGATACCGGGCACTTGCCCAAACCCTCGGGGCCTGCGGGTGAGGACGAGATTCGCAAGCGCTTGAACTTGCGCCAGATCGCGCAAGACAAAGGGGTGCGCGTCATGGCCCGCGAATGGGTCAATGGCATGGTGCACCCCGACCGTTTGACGAATGCTGCGTTGATTGAGCCCATCTTGGCCATGTTTGAGCGAAAAAGTGCAGACATATTTGCCAAGCAAATCCATGCCTTGATCCATCGACCTGACGGCTCCGATGTGCTGCGATCGATTCACGTGCCGACCTTGATTTTGTGTGGCCGACAAGACGCTTGGGCCCCTCCCTCGCAACACGAGGCCATGCAGACGCTCGCCGCAGGTGCCGTGTTGGCGGTGGTGGATGACGCCGGCCATATGGCGCCCATGGAACAGCCCCAAGCCGTGGCTGAGGCGATGTCCCGTTGGCTCGGGCAGTGCGTGTTGGCGAACGCCTGAATGCGCGAGGCTATCTCTATGGATGCTTTGGCGCTGCTTCAAGCAGAAAAAGACTGCCGTGATTTGATTGTGGCGGCCGCACAGGCGGTGGACGAACAGGCCTACGACACCTTGGTGCAACTCTTCACCGAGGACGCCACACTGGTTCGCCCGGGAGGGACTGCGCTGCAGGGCTCTCACACCGCAGGGGCGTTTGGCTGAGACGATGCACCAAGTGGGCACCCTCGTTGATTCCCTTGTTTTGACCTGCGGACCCACGCGTGACCCAGCGGTCATTGGATACAAAAAACTGGGATTTACCCTTTAAATCGGGTTTTATTGATCTAAATCAGGTGTCTATGTATACAATTTGATCCATGGTTTCAAATTTAGCAACTGTTGCCCCCGCTTGTTCTGGCGACCCTCATGAAGAGGGTGGGTCACAGGCTGTGAAGGTACAGCTGAAGTTGCGCGAGATGATTTTGGCGGGTGAGCTCAAAGCAGGTGCCCGCATGACCGAATTGGCCATGGTCGAAAAACTGGGTGTGTCGCGCACCCCCATTCGAGCCGCCCTCATCCGACTTGAGCAAGAGGGTTTGTTGCTACAGATGCGCGGCGGTGGATTTTCGGTACGCCAATTTTCGCAAGCCGATGTGGCCGATGCCATTGAGCTAAGAGGCACCGTTGAAGGCTTGGCGACGCGTTTGGCTGCTGAGCGCGGAGCCCCCTCGGCGCCCTTGGCGCAGGCGAACCAATGCTTGGATGAGATTGATCTCTTGCTTCGCCAGTCGGTGCTGGATGAAGAAGCGTTTTCCAGCTACGTGCGCTGGAACGCGCAATTTCACACGGTGTTGGGGCAGTTGTCTGGATCCCCTGTGTTGCAGCGTGAGCTGGAGCGTTTGGGCAGTTTGCCATTTGCCTCCCCCTCCGGGTTTGTGGGCGTGCAGGCTGACTCGCCTCAGGCGCGTGACATGCTCATCGTGGCACAAGACCAGCATCGCCAAGTGATTGAGGCCATTACCCAGCGTGAGGGCTCGCGCGCCGAGTCTGTCATGCGAGAACACTCACGGCTGGCGCAAAGAAATTTGCGCGAAGCAGTCCGTCAGACCCCACTTTTACCTGGCGTGCATTTGATCTCGCCGGGCGTTTAAAGTTCGCGATCCGTTCATTATTTCAAAGGAGACATTCATGCAAAAACGTTACGTCCTGAGCGCCCTTGTGTTGGGCATCTTTGCCGCCTACGCCGGTGGCGCTGTGGCTGAAGAGAAATTCAAGATCGGTTTGATCTTGCCCATGACCGGTCCGTTTGCCTCGACCGGCAAACAAATTGAAGCCGCAGCCCGTTTGTACATGGCTCAAAACGGTGACACCGTGGGCGGCAAAAAAGTGGAGCTGATCGTCAAAGACGACACCAGCGCACCCGATATGACCAAGCGTATTGCGCAAGAAATGGTGGTCAACGACAAGGTCAATGTGCTGGCTGGCTTTGGTTTGACGCCCTTGGCGCTGGCCACGGCGCCGATCGCCACGCAATCCAAAACGCCGATGGTGGTGATGGCCGCTGCGACCTCTAGCATCACGCAAGCTTCGCCTTATGTGGTGCGCACCAGCTTCGCACTGCCCCAAGCGGCGGTGGCCATGGCCGATTGGGCGCCTAACAATGGCATCAAAAAAGTGGTGACCTTGGTGTCCGACTACGGCCCTGGCATCGATGCTGAAAAGTTCTTCAAAGACCGCATGCTGTTTAACGGTGGTCAAGTGCTGGACACCTTGCGCGTGCCCATGCGCAACCCTGACTTCGCCCCGTTCTTGCAAAAAGTGCGTGACTTAAAACCAGATGCCGTGTTTGTGTTTGTGCCATCAGGCGCAGGC
>CANBWY010000005.1 GCA_947373245.1 Comamonadaceae bacterium | reverse complement strand
TTCACGATACGGCGCACGGTGGTGCTCGCCGTCAAGATGTGCACCGGTTTGGCAGCGCCCAACAGCACTGGGCCAATGGCAATGTTGCCGCCAGCCGCTGTTTTGAGCAAGTTGTAGGCGATGTTGGCCGAGTCCAAGTTAGGAAGCACCAACAAATTGGCGTCGCCAATCAAAGTGGCGTCGGGCATGTGGGCAGCGCGCAAGGTGCCGTCCAAAGCGGCGTCACCATGCATCTCACCATCAATTTCGAGCCAAGGCGCTTTTTGCTTGACCAGCGCCAAGGTTTCGCGCATCTTGACCGCCGAAGGCTGGTCGCTGCTGCCAAAGTTGGAGTGCGACAACAAAGCGGCTTTGGGTTGGATGCCGAAACGGCGCATCTCTTCTGCGGCCATGACCGTGATCTCGGCCAATTGCTCGGCAGTCGGGTCGTAGTTGATGTGCGTGTCGACCAAGAACACTTGGCGGTCAGGCAATAACAAGCCGTTCATGGCGGCGTAGGTGCTCACGCCCTTTCGGTTGCCAATCACTTCATCCACGTATTTCAAATGGGTCAGTGGTGTGCTCCACGTGCCGCAAATCAGGCCATCGACTTCGCCTTTGTGCAGCATCATGGTGCCAATCAGCGACAAACGGCGACGCATGTCGATTTTGGCCAACTGCTCGGTCACGCCTTTGCGGGCGGTCATCTTGTAATAGGTTTGCCAGAAATCGCGGTAGCGGTGATCTTGCTCGACGTTGACCACTTGGTAATCCACGCCTTCTTTCAAGCGCAGGCCAAACTTCTCAATGCGTTGCGCGATCACGGCAGGACGGCCAATCAAGGTGGGCTGGGCCAAGCCTTCGTCCACCACGATTTGCACGGCACGCAGCACGCGCTCTTCTTCGCCCTCGGCAAAACAAACGCGCTTTTTGCTAGCGCGCTTGGCTGCGGCATAAATCGGTTTCATGATGGAACCAGAGGCGTAGACAAAGCCTTGCAGCTTCTCAATGTAGGCTTCCATGTCTTGGATGGGGCGCGTCGCCACACCGCTGTCGGCGGCGGCTTTGGCTACGGCAGGCGCGATCTTCATCATCAAGCGAGGGTCAAACGGCTTGGGGATGAGGTATTCAGGGCCAAAGGCCAAGGTCTCGCCCGCGTAAGCTGCGGCCACCACTTCGCTTTGCTCGGCTTGGGCCAATTCAGCGATGGCGTAGACGGCTGCAATTTCCATCTCGTCGGTGATGGTGGAGGCGCCAGCATCCAAAGCACCGCGAAAGATGTAGGGGAAGCACAACACGTTGTTGACTTGGTTGTGATAGTCGCTGCGGCCTGTGGCGATGATGGCATCGTCGCGCACGGCTTTCACCTCTTCAGGCGTGATTTCAGGGTTGGGGTTGGCCAGCGCCATGATGATGGGCCTAGCCGCCATCTTCTTGACCATGTCTGGCTTGAGCACGCCGCCCGCGGACAGGCCCAAGAAGATGTCTGCACCGTCGATGATGTCGCTCAAGCTGCGCGCATCTGTTTTTTGCGCAAACTGAATTTTGTCTTCGTCCATCAATTCGGTGCGACCTTCGTAGACCACGCCAGCCAAGTCGGTGACATAGATATTGCTGCGAGGCATGCCCATCTTGAGCAGCAAACCCAAGCAAGCCAAGGCAGCAGCACCAGCCCCGGACGTCACGAGCTTGACGGTTTTGATGTCTTTGCCGGCCACTTTGATGCCGTTCAAAATGGCCGCACCCACCGTAATCGCCGTGCCGTGCTGGTCGTCGTGGAAGACTGGAATCTTCATGCGCTCGCGCAACTTGCGCTCGACGTAGAAGCAATCGGGCGCCTTGATGTCTTCAAGGTTGATGCCACCAAAGGTGGGCTCCAACGACGCAATGATGTCGACCAATTTGTCGAGGTTCTTCTCGTCAATTTCCAAGTCGAACACGTCGATGCCGGCAAACTTCTTGAACAAAACGGCTTTGCCTTCCATCACTGGCTTAGACGCCAAGGGGCCGATGTCGCCCAAGCCCAGCACCGCAGTGCCGTTGGTGATCACGGCCACCAAGTTGCCGCGGCTGGTGTACTTGAAAGCGTTGTTCGGATCTTTGACGATTTCTTCGCACGGTGCGGCCACGCCGGGCGAGTAGGCCAAGGCCAAATCGTGTTGGTTCACCAACTGCTTGGTGGCGTGAATCGCCAATTTGCCGGCGGTGGGGAACTCGTGGTATTCGAGTGCCGCGCGGCGTAATTCATCACGCGCCTCGGCGCTGTTGTGGGAAGGGTTTGAGCTCAAAGAAATCTCCTAATAGTGCAAGAGGCGGACGTGCTTTAAGAAAGCACATCGCCCCAGCTTGTGAATTCATTTTAGGCCGGTGGCTCTGGCAATTTCTGCGTGGATGTGCGTAAGCAAGTGGCGATGCTTTTTACTTATTCACAAAAGCGAACTTAAGTGGCATGGGGCATCAGGCACGCATCAGCGCTTCAATCTCATCCACCACCACGGGCACACCACGCGTGATGATGTCGCAGCCACTGGCGGTGACGATGGCGTCGTCCTCAATGCGAATGCCGATGTTCCAAAATGCCTCTGGCACACCGTCAGCAGGGCGCACATATAAACCCGGCTCAATGGTCAGCACCATGCCCTCACGCAAGAGGCGGCTCGGGCGGTTGACGATGGTTTCGCCTGAGAGAGGGTCTTTGCGCTCGCTGGTTTGGCCCAGCTCTGTGGGCTCCACATAGCTGCCGCAGTCGTGCACATCCATGCCCAGCCAGTGGCTGGTTCGGTGCATGTAGAAAGGAAAGTAAGCGCGCTTTTCAATCACGTCTTGCACATTGCCGTGTTTGGCTTTGTTCAGCAAACCGAGGTCCAACAAGCCCTGCGCCAACACCTTGACCGTGGCTTCATGCGGGTCGGTGAAGCGTGCGCCGGCTTTGGTGGCCGCCACTGCTGCGTCCTGGCTGGCCAGCACCAAGTTGTAGAGGTCGCGCTGCGGGCCTGTGAACTTGCCGTTGGCGGGGAAGGTGCGGGTGATGTCGCTGGCATAACCGTCTAACTCGCAACCCGCGTCAATCAGCACCAACTCGCCATCGCGCACGGGTGCGACATCGGCACGGTAGTGCAGCACGCAGGCGTTGGCACCGGCCGCGACGATAGACGTGTAGGCGGGGAACTGCGAGCCATGCATGCGAAATTCATGCAACAGCTCGGCGTCTAAGTGGTACTCACGCACGTCTTGGCCCGCGCGCAACATGCGCGCGCTGGTTTGCATGGCGCGAACGTGTGCGCGTGCGCTGATGGCGCTGGCGCGGCGCATCACGTCTTGCTCATGCGCGTCTTTGATCAGGCGCATTTCGTCCAACGGGCCGCACAGATCGCGTTGCTGCGATGGGCACTGCGCGCCAAAACGCACGCGGGCGCGCACGGCGCTGAGCCAGCCATCCACGCGGGTTTCGAGCCCTTTGTGCGTGGCAAATGGGTACCAAACTGTGTGTTGGTTTTCCAGCAATTGAGGCAGCTGCTTGTCCAACTCGGCCACCGACGCGGCGGCGCTCACACCGAGTGCCGACACGGCGGCGTCAGGTCCTAAGCGATAGCCATCCCAAATTTCGCGTTCCAAATCTTTGGGCTGGCAAAACAAGGTGCTGCGACCGGTGGCGTCGAGTACGAGCCAAGCGTTGGGTTCGGTGAAGCCTGTTAGGTAATAAAAGTAGCTGTCGTGGCGATACGGGAAATCGCTGTCTCGGTTACGCGCATGCTCAGGCGCGGTGGGAATGATGGCCACACCCCCCTCGCCCAACTGTGATGCCAAGTGGGCGCGGCGGGCGGCGTAAATGTTGGCGTGTGCCATCGGTTGTGTCATATCAAACCTTGTGTGTTCAAGCGGCGTTAAGTTGCGCCAAACGCTCTGGCGTGCCGACATCGGTCCACGCACCTGTGTAGAGCGATGCGCTGACCGCGCCATTGTCCATCGCCGCACGCAGCATGGCGGCCAGTGGGGCCTTCGCGCCGGCAGGATTGCCAGCTGGAATATCGCACCATGCGGCTTCAAAGAAGGCGCGCTTGTAGAGCGCGATGGTGCTGAAGGTGTAGCGCGGTAACTCTTGGCCTGCTGCTGCAACCGCCAGCTTCGGCAAATTCAACGCCAAGCCGTCCGCAGACAGCCCAAAGTCGCCGCCTGGGTTGTGCGCGGGATTGCACACCAACCAAATGTGGGCGAGCTGCGGACTGGTTTTGAAGCGCTCAAATGCTTCGACCGAAAACACAAAGTCAGGCGCAAACACATCACCCGCCGCCACCCAAAACACCCCGTCCAATTGCGGCAAGGCGCGAACAATGCCGCCTGCAGTTTCTAACGCATCGCCAAAGTCCACGCCTTCTTGCGAATAGTGCAGATGCATGGGCGCTTGGCCCACGGTTTCAAACACGGGGCCAAAGTATTGGGAAATTTGTTCGCCCATCCACGCGGTGTTGATGACCAAATGAGATACGCCGCCGCGTTGCAAGCCTTGCATGGCCCATTGCATGAGGGGCTGGCCGCGCAGGTCCAACAAGGGTTTGGGCGTGGTGTCGGTCAAAGGGCGCATGCGCGCCCCGCGGCCGGCAGCCAACAAGAGGGCGGTGGCCAAGGGACGAGAAACTTCGGAAATGAGGCTTTTTGTCATCATTCGCCAGTGTATCCAGCCCAGCACAACGCATGAATTACCCAATCTCCTGTCGCTGGCGGTCAGGCTCGGGTAGGCAGGCTCGCTAAAATCGTGGTTTTCCCTCATTACCCCACCGGAGCCGCCTGACATGGCAAACACCCAACAAATGGCCAGCGCAATTCGCGCCTTGGCAATGGACGCTGTACAACAAGCCAACTCAGGACACCCCGGCGCGCCCATGGGCATGGCCGACATGGCCGTCGCCTTGTGGGGCGAACACCTGCGTCACAACCCCAAGAACCCCCATTGGTTGAACCGCGATCGTTTTGTGCTGTCCAACGGCCACGGTTCCATGCTGATTTACGCCTTGTTGCACCTCACCGGCTACGACTTGCCCATGAGCGAGTTGAAAAACTTCCGCCAATTGCACAGCAAAACCGCTGGCCACCCCGAAGTCGGCGTGACCCCTGGCGTGGAAACCACCACTGGCCCGCTGGGGCAAGGCATCACCAATGCGGTGGGCATGGCGCTGGCTGAAAAGCTGTTGGCGTCTGAATTCAACCGCATTGACGGTGATGTGATCCACAACATCGTCGACCACCACACCTACACCTTCCTGGGCGACGGTTGCTTGATGGAAGGCATCAGCCACGAAGCGTGCTCACTCGCAGGCGCATGGAAGCTGAACAAGCTCATCGCTTTGTACGACGACAACGGCATCTCCATCGACGGCCAAGTGGCCCCTTGGTTTGCCGACAACACGCCCGAGCGTTTCAAGGCCTATGGCTGGCACGTGATTGGCCCCATCAACGGCCACGACGCCGCCGTGGTGAGCCAAGCCATTGCATCCGCGAAGCTCAGCACCGATAAGCCCACGCTCATCGTTTGCAAAACCAGCATCGGCAAAGGCAGCCCCAACCGCGCTGACACAGCCAAGGCCCACGGCGAACCTTTAGGCACTGAAGAAATTGCCTTGACCCGCGCCGCCATCGACTGGCACCACGCGCCGTTTGAGATGCCCAAAGAGGTGTACGCCGATTGGAACGCCGCAGCCAAAGGCAAAGCCCAAGAAGCCGAATGGAAAACCGCTTTCGCCGCCTACAAAGCTGCGCACCCCGCCCTGGCCAAAGAACTGCTGCGCCGCATGGCGGGTGAGTTGCCCAAGAACTTTGCGCAAACTGTGGTCGACACCGTCATCGGTGCCCACACCAAAGCCGAAACCGTGGCGAGTCGCAAGGCCAGCCAATTGGCTTTGGAGTCGTTCACCGCGGCCTTGCCCGAACTCTTGGGTGGCAGCGCCGACTTGACCGGCTCTAACCTGACCAACACCAAATCCACCCCCAACCTGCGCTTTGACGCGGCAGGCCATGTGGTGAAAAACGAAGCGGGTGTCGGCGGCCGCCACATCAACTACGGCGTGCGCGAATTCGGCATGGCCGCCATCATGAACGGCGTGGCGTTGCACGGCGGGTTCATCCCCTACGGCGGCACGTTCCTGACCTTCAGCGACTACTCACGCAACGCCATTCGCATGGCCGCGTTGATGAAGCAACGCGTGGTGCACGTGTTCACGCACGACTCGATTGGCTTGGGCGAAGACGGACCCACGCACCAGTCCATCGAACACGCCGCCTCGCTGCGCTTGATTCCTAACCTCGACGTGTGGCGCCCCGCCGACACGGCCGAAACCGCTGTGGCTTGGGCTGTGGCTTTGCAAAACACCAGCCGCCCAACCGCCCTGTTGTTGAGCCGCCAAAACCTGCCTTACTTGCCCAAAGGTGACGCCGTGCACAGCAAAGCGACCGAAGCGGCTGGCGATTTTTCGGGCTTGGACGCGATCAACAAAGGCGCTTACGTGTTGGCCGAGCCCTCCGTGGCTGGCCTCAAGAAAAAGGCACAGGCCATCATCTTGGCCACCGGGTCTGAAGTGCAATTGGCCATGAAAGCGCAAGCCGTATTGGCCGAGCGCAAGATTGCCGTACGCGTGGTGTCCGTGCCCAGCACCACCACCTTCGACCGCCAGAGCGTGGCCTACAAAGCCGCCGTGTTGCCAGCTGGCATTCCCCGCATTGCGGTAGAAATGGGCTCGACCGACGGTTGGTGGAAATACGGCGTGTCCGCCGTAGTGGGCATCGACACCTATGGTGAGTCCGCCCCCGCCCCCGTTTTATTCCAACACTTCGGTTTCACGCCAGAAAACGTGGCCGACACGGTTCAAGCCGCGCTGCAAAAGCGCGTTTGAGCCCGCATAGGTTTTTAACTTCCCCCTGAGGCATTCACATGACCATCAAAGTTGGCATCAACGGTTTCGGCCGTATTGGACGTTTGGCGCTACGTGCTGCGCTCAAGCACGGCTACACCGACATCCAAATCGTCGGCATCAACGACCCCAAGCCTGCGGACTACTTGGCTTACATGCTCAAGTTCGACAGCGTGCATGGCCGCTTTGATGGCACGGTAGATTTCACCGAAGACAGCCTGATCGTGAATGGCAAAAAAATCAAACTCTCTCACGAGCGCGATGCGCACAACCTCCAATGGGGCGCGATGGGCGTGCACACCGTGCTCGAATGCACGGGCCACTATTTGACCGAAGCCACCAGCCAAATGCACATCGCTGCAGGCGCGAAGAAGGTGGTCATTTCCGCACCGTCCAAAGACAGCATTCCCATGTTTGTGTACGGCGTAAACCACAAAAAATACGCGGGCGAAACCATCGTGTCCAACGCATCTTGCACCACCAACTGCTTGGCCCCCGTGGTCAAAGTGTTGAACGACAAATGGGGCATCAAGCGCGGTTTGATGACCACCGTGCACGCCGCCACAGCCAGTCAAGCCACGGTGGACAGCTCGTCACGCAAAGACTGGCGCGGCGGCCGCGGTATTTTGGAAAACATCATCCCGTCCAGCACGGGCGCCGCCAAAGCCGTGGGCGTGGTGATTCCAGAAATCAAAGGCAAGATCACGGGCATGGCGTTTCGCGTGCCAACGTCTGACGTGTCGGTGATCGACTTGACCGTGGAGCTGACCAACGAAGCCAGCTACGCCGAAATTTGCGCCGAAATGAAAGCGCAAAGTGAAGGCGAGCTCAAAGGCGTGTTGGGCTACACCGACGAAAAAGTGGTGTCCACCGACTTCCGTGGCGAACCCTGTGCCTCCGTGTTTGACGCCACCGCTGGCATCGCTTTGGACAAAAGCTTCGTCAAGATTGTGGCTTGGTACGACAACGAATGGGGCTACGCTAAGCAATGCTTGGAGATGATCCGCGTGGTGGCGAAGAAGAAGTAATCTTCTAGGCATCACCCCCAAGAAGCGCCCTCGGGCGCTTTTTTTTCGACCATCAGGTAAAAAAAATACATGAAACCGGTTGAAATCATGTAACAAAGTTTCATAAAATCAAACATTCAAGGAGACTTTCATGACTATCAAAATCGGCATCAACGGCTTTGGCCGCATCGGGCGCATGGTGTTTCGCGCTGCGATTCAGAACTTCAACGACATCGAAATCGTGGGCATCAACGATCTGTTAGAGCCCGACTACTTGGCCTACATGCTCAAGTTTGACAGCGTGCATGGCCGCTTCCAAGGCGAGGTGTCTGTGGACGGCGGTCACTTGGTGGTGAACGGCAAAAAAATTCGCCTGACCCAAGAACGCGACCCGGCTGCGCTGAAGTGGAACGAAATCGGCGCCGACGTGGTGGTGGAAGCCACAGGCTTGTTCCTCGACCAAGCCACAGCTGAAAAACACTTGGCCGCTGGCGCCAAAAAAGTGCTGCTGTCTGCCCCATCCAAAGACGACACCCCCATGTTTGTGTACGGTGTGAACCACACCAGCTATGCGGGCCAAGCCATCGTCTCGAATGCCTCGTGCACCACCAACTGCTTGGCGCCGATTGCCAAGGTGTTGAACGACAAGTGGGGCATCAAGCGTGGCTTGATGACCACCGTGCACGCCACCACCGCCACGCAAAAAACCGTGGACGGCCCGAGCAACAAAGACTGGCGCGGCGGTCGTGGCATTTTGGAAAACATCATCCCGTCCAGCACGGGCGCCGCCAAAGCGGTGGGCGTGGTGATTCCAGAAGTCAAAGGCAAGCTCACAGGCATGGCGTTTCGTGTACCCACGTCTGACGTGTCCGTCGTCGACCTGACCGTGGAGCTCAACAGCCCTGCCACGTACAAAGAAATTTGCGCTGAAATGAAAGCGCAAAGCCTTGGTGCGTTGAAAGGCGTGTTGGGCTACACCGACGAAAAAGTGGTGTCCACCGACTTCCGTGGCGAGCCCTGCACCTCAGTGTTTGACGCCGATGCGGGCTTGGCCTTGGACAGCACCTTCATCAAGGTAGTCAGCTGGTACGACAACGAGTGGGGTTACTCCAACAAGTGTTTGGAGATGGTCCGCGTCATCGCCTAACAACACCCACACACCCAGCACCACAAACACCGCGGCGCTGATGCGGTGTACCCACGTGAGCGGCACCAAGCGCGTGATGCGCTCGCCGAACCACACCACGGGTGCGTTCGCCAACATCATGCCTAGCGTGGTGCCCGCGACCACCCAGAACCACGACTGATATTTAGCCGCCAGCATCACGGTGGCAATTTGTGTTTTGTCGCCCATCTCAGCTAAGAAAAAGGCGATGACGGTGGTGCCAAAGACACCGAACTTGGGCATCGCGTCTTTCTCATCGTCATCGAGTTTGTCGGGCACCAACATCCACGCGGCCATAGCAAAGAACGAGACGACCAACACCCAACGCAGCACGCTCGGGCCCATCAGATGGGTCACCCAAGCTCCCAAGCCGCCCGCCAAGGCATGGTTGGCCATCGTCGCAACCAAGATGCCCCACACGATAGGCCAAGGCTTGCGAAAACGCGCCGCGAGGACAAGGGATAAAAGTTGTGTCTTGTCGCCGATTTCGGCAAGGGCGACGATGCCCGTTGAGATCAGAAAAGCTTCCATGCGACGGAATCCTACCGCGCTGGCACACCCTTCACTTCAACCAAATCCACTTCATCGAGCCGCACGAAAACAAGTCCACGTTTAAGAATTTCGATGAGTCCGGCCGACAGCCCTTCGGCCGTGTCTGATTTAGGTTTGTTCATGTGCGCAATGATCACATCACCGCCGTGAACTTGACGAAGACGCTCAACGATGCGCGCTCTTTTCAGCGTTGCACCTGCATCCGCGTTCACCGAAAAACCCGCAATTTTGTAGCCCAAGCGACGAATTTCGTCTGAAGCCGCTTGGTCATATTCGGCCGTCGCACCGCGATACCAATGTGGCGGCACGCCCGTGGCGTCTTCGATGGCACGCGCACCCTCTAAAACCTCTCGCCGCAAATGCAGCATGTCGGGCTCCCCAGGAATGCCATAAACCTTGCGGCCTGCACCGATGACAGCGGGAATGTGGTTTTCTCCGTGGTCTTCGATGTCGAACAAATCTAGATGCGCTTTGAGCAGGGTGAGTCCTTGGGGATTTTTTAACAGCCATTTTTCTGTGGCAAAAATCGTTGCTGGAATGCGGTTGCGTATCAAAAACAAGATTAAGTCTTCGTCAAACTTACCAGAGCACGCATCCAAGGTCAGTGCCACGCGGTTGTTCATTGGGTTGGACACTTGGCTGATGCGATCGTGAATTTCCACCGGCGGGGTTTGGGCCATCGAAGCAAGCCCGTTTAACGCTAGCCCTAGGCCCAGCAGCCAAAAGAATGTTCGATCCAAGCATTTACGCATATGCCGCCTATGAGTTTTACCTATGGGTTGTGCCATTGGATGCATTGTGCGTGCTGTCACGCAAACAGGGCAAGCAAGTTAGATTTGGTGCATTTTTTGCTTACATCTGGTGCAGTTCATTAAATATGCGCAAAAACGCACCAAAACAAAACAAACTTTCCAAGGGTACAAATATGGATGCACACAAACAGGGCGCCGATGCGCTATTCATTTTGCTGGGAGCCATCATGGTGCTTGCCATGCATGCGGGCTTTGCCTTTTTAGAACTGGGCACCGTTCGTCGCAAAAACCAAGTGAATGCGCTGGTGAAAATTTTGGTGGACTTTTGCGTGTCCACTGTCGCTTATTTTGTCGTGGGTTATGGCGTGGCTTATGGCGCAAGCTTCATGGTAGGCGCTGAGTCGTTGGCCGACAAGAACGGCTACGAACTGGTGAAGTTTTTCTTCTTGCTGACGTTCGCAGCAGCAATTCCCGCCATCATCTCGGGCGGCATTGCTGAACGCGCCAAGTTTTGGCCGCAGCTGATTGCCACAGCCGTGATTGTTGGCTTCATTTACCCCTTCTTCGAGGGTATTGCTTGGAACCAACATTTCGGTTTTCAAGCCTGGCTCAAAGAAGTGACCGGTGATGAGTTCCACGACTTCGCTGGCTCTGTGGTGGTTCACGCGGTGGGCGGCTGGATTGCTTTGCCTGCTGTGC
Source organism: Comamonadaceae bacterium (assembly GCA_947373245.1). GTDB lineage: Bacteria > Pseudomonadota > Gammaproteobacteria > Burkholderiales > Burkholderiaceae_C > Limnohabitans. Next base: position 41,062 of record CANBWY010000005.1, on the reverse strand, counting down.
TCTTGCTCGGCGCACGTAGCAACCGTTACCGCAAAGACGGTGCGATTTCGGCGCATCCCCCCTCTAGCATTCCGTTCCTTGCTTTAGGCGCATGGATTTTGATCGTGGGTTGGTTTGGCTTCAATGTGATGAGCGCACAAACCCTCGACAAAATTTCCGGACTCGTGGCGGTGAACTCCTTGATGGCGATGGTGGGCGGCACCTTGGTGGCGCTCATCGCTGGCAAGAACGACCCCGGCTTTGTACACAACGGCCCCTTGGCGGGGTTGGTGGCAGTGTGTGCGGGCTCTGACTTGATGCACCCCATGGGCGCGTTGGTGGTGGGCGCTGTGGCTGGCGGCATCTTCGTGGTGATGTTCACACTCACACAAAACAAGTGGCGCATTGATGATGTGCTGGGCGTGTGGCCCTTGCATGGCTTGTGCGGCACATGGGGCGGCATTGCGGCTGGCATTTTTGGCACACAAGCCCTGGGCGGCCTTGGTGGCATCAACCTCACCGCGCAATTGGCCGGCACTGCATTGGGTGTGGTGTGGGCGTTGATTGGCGGCTTTGTGGTTTACGGCGTGTTGAAAGCAGCCGTCGGATTGCGCATGAGCCAAGAAGAAGAGTTTGAAGGCGCTGACTTGTCGATTCACAAAACCAGCGCCTCTCCAGAGCGAGAGTCCAGCTGGTAGGCGGCATAGACTGTGGTTTTTTGGGGAATTTGTAAATTTAGTACAGGTAAATGCTGGCTTTTTTGTGCAACTTGTACCCCATAATCTCAGGAACTTTGTCAATGTTTGTCATTGATCAAGTTGTATTCGGTGATCGGTCAGTTTCGCTTCGGGACTCCATCGCTTTGTTTTAGTGTTTTAAGGAGTCCCTTTCATGGGCAACAAACTGTACGTCGGCAATTTGCCATATTCGGTCCGCGACAGCGACCTTGAGCAGTCTTTTGGACAGTTCGGTACCGTGACCAGCGCCAAGGTCATGATGGAGCGTGACACTGGCCGCTCCAAAGGTTTTGGTTTCGTCGAGATGGGCAGCGATGCCGAAGCTTTGGCGGCGGTAGAAGGTATGAACGGTGCGCCTTTGGGTGGCCGTAACTTGGTGGTGAACGAAGCTCGCCCCATGGAGGCACGCCCCCCCCGCTCAGGCGGTTTCGGTGGTGGTGGTGGCTACGGTGGTGGCGGTCGCGAAGGCGGCGGTGGCTACGGTGGTGGTGGCCGTGAAGGCGGCGGTGGCGGCTACGGTGGTGGCGGTCGCGAAGGTGGTGGCGGCGGCTTCCGTAGTCCCTACGGCGGCGGCGGTGCTGGCGGTGGCCGTCGTGAAGGTGGCGGCGGTGGCGGTGGTCGCGGCGGTTTCGGTGGTGGCAACAGCTACTGATCGACTGCCTCACGGCAAACTAAAAGGCTCCCTCGGGAGCCTTTTTACTTTTTCTCTTTGGGTGGCAACAAGGTGCCACGAACGCGGCCGTGGAGTTGCATCACGCGGTTCAGGTTGTCGTAGAACATGCCGTCTTGGGCGGTGAAGCGGTCGCCCGTGCCACGCACCAAAACAACAGGCAAATGCGAGCGAACTTGTTCGGTGTTGGCAAACACATGCAAGAAGTCGCTGTGCAATTCGCTGCGCGGCACCACGATACCTTTGGCGGAAGTGGAGGCTTCGCGCACCACCACCGCTCTGTCAAACAACTGCGCTTCTGAGCCGTCTGCATTGATGAGGCCACGCGCGGCTGTAGCGCTGGTCACACGACCTTCAGAGCCCAACAGTCGCAAACGAGGTTGGTCAATTTCTAAGGTGTCGGTATCGGGAAAATGGCGCCCCTCGGTGCCCACGATTTCACTTTTCAAATGGCCATCGGCATCAAAGACCCGGACTGAGAAATCACGCATGAAGTAATCCGGCACATGGCGTGGCGCAGCTTCGAGTTCAGCCTCCCCTGCGACCGGCGTGTTGTGTACCAGCCAATAGGTGGTCATGGCCATCAAGCCCATGAGCAACAGTGGCAAATAAACGGCCAGGCGGTCCCACAAGCGGCGCACACGCGTCCACCACGAGACCACGGCCGCAGCATTCATGCGAGGTATTCTTTCAAGAGCGCGGCGTATCGACCGCTGGCGACCAGCAATAAATCACAAAGCTCACGTGCTGCGCCATCGCCACCTTCGCGCTGTGTGACGTAATGCGCGATGGCCTTGACTTCGATGTGGGCGTTGGTCGGCGCACAGGCAAAGGCCACGCGTTTCATGACTGCCAAGTCGGGCCAGTCGTCGCCCATGTGGGCGGCTTGAGACCAGGTGAGTCCCAATTCGTTCAATATTTCTTGCGCTGCCGGGGCTTTGTCTTCGGTGCCATAGCGCACGTGCGTGATGCCCAAAGCCTTGAGTCGCACGCGCAGGGGGACACTGTCGCGTCCTGTGATGACGGCGGGTGTGATGCCTGCCTTTTGCAGCAGTTTCAGCCCATGGCCATCCAGGGTTGAAAACCGCTTGATGGTTTCGCCACTCTCGGTGAAGAGCAGGCCACCGTCGGTGAGCACGCCGTCCACATCAAAAAAGGCCACGCGCACGCCCTGTGCGCGCAAAAGCAACGCGGGTTCAAAGTTCAACGCGGGTGTGTGTGTGTGCATCAAATGACTTTCGCGCGCATGAGGTCGTTGGTGTTGATGGCGCCGCACAGCGCACCGTGCGCGTTCACCACCAAGACACTGGTGATGCGGTGCAACTCCATCAGCTCAGCCGCCTCCACGGCCAAGGCCGTTTCGCGGATGGTGCGCGGCTTGGCGTGCATCACGTGCGCTGCGTTGAGTTGGCGCATGTCTGTGCCTTTTTCAATCAAGCGGCGCAAATCACCGTCGGTAAAGATGCCCAAGACAGTTTGGTTTGCATCCACGATGGCAGAAGCGCCCAAGCCTTTGGCGCTCATCTCACGCATCAAGTCGCTGAAGCTGGCGGTAGGCAAGACGCTGGGCACGGCGTCGCCACTGCGCATGACATCGCTCACATGCGTCAGCAAGCGTCGGCCCAATGCACCGCCAGGGTGGGAGCGCGCAAAATCTTCGGCTTTGAAACCACGGGCATCGAGCAAGGCCACGGCCAACGCATCGCCCATGGCCATTTGTGCGGTGGTGCTGGCAGTGGGCGCGAGGTTGAGTGGGCATGCTTCTTTGCGCACGCCTGTGTTGAGCACGATGTCGGCATGCTTCGCCAGTGTGGACTGTGCGCCCCCGGTGAGCGCCACCAAGGGCACGCCTTGACGCTTGAGCACGGGCAGGATGGCGGCCAACTCGTCACTCTCACCGCTGTTGGAAATAGCAATCACCAAATCCGTGTCTTTGACCATGCCAAGGTCACCGTGGCTGGCTTCGGCGGGATGCACGAAGATGGCCGGCGTACCCGTGGAGGCGAGGGTGGCGGTGATCTTTCGGCCGACGTGTCCGCTCTTACCCATGCCCATCACGACCACGCGGCCTGTGACTTTGAGAATGGCGTGTACCGCCTGCACAAAGGAAGGCGACAAGCCTTCGCGCAAATGCCGCACGGCGTCTGCTTCGATGTCTAGCGTCTCATGGGCCAGCTGCAAAATGCGTTGGTCATCGACCTGCGCAGCGTTGCTGGTGGTGTGTGCATGGGTTTGGGTCATGCGGTCATTTTATCGGTGGGGGTGGCTTATTTGCCGATACAAAAGCTGGAGAAGATCACACCAAGCAAATCGTCAGACGAAAACTCGCCGGTGATGGTGTTGAGTGCGTTTTGGCTCAAGCGCAACTCTTCGGCTAACAGGTCGAGGGCAGGCACCCTCGCTTGCAAACTTGCGTTGGCCTGCATGAGGTGTTCATCCACTTCATGCAGGGCCTGCACGTGACGTTCACGTGCCATGAACATGCCTTCGGCGCTACCACCTTGCCAACCCACCACGCGCAGCAAAGCTTGGCGCAGCGCGGGTAATCCATCGCCTGTTTTGGCAGACAAGGTGAGGTGGAGGGTGCCATCGTTGGCGTTGTTTGTGGCGGCCTGCGTGGGTGATGTGGTCCGTTTGGGTTGGTTCGTTAGGACGGGGTTGGCATCTGCTTTGTTCCACAAGTGCAGCACGGGCACATGGGGCGCAAGCTTTTCTTGTAGTGTTTTTTGAATTTGTGCGTCGGCGGCCGCATAGTCCGCTTGGTCAGCGCGGGTCAAATCATGTAAAAAAAGCACCGCATCGGCTTGGCCGATTTGGTCCCACGCACGCGCGATCCCAATGCGCTCCACCTCATCCACGTCAGGGTGCTCGCGCAAGCCAGCGGTGTCAACCACATGCAGGGGCACGCCTTCAATTTGAATGGTCTGCTGCACCACATCGCGCGTGGTGCCTGCGATCGGCGTGACGATGGCGAGCTCTGCGCCTGCCAAAGCATTCAGCAAAGAGCTTTTGCCCGCATTGGGTTGACCCGCAATGACCACGCGAATGCCCTCACGCAACAGCGCGCCTTGCTTGGTTTGCGCCATCACGCGAGACAGGTTGTGTTGCAAGCGCGTGAGCTGGCCTTGCGCGTCGGCTTGTTTCAAGAAGTCGATGTCTTCTTCAGGAAAGTCGAGCGTGGCCTCGACCAACATGCGCAGGTGAATGAGTGCATCACGCAGCTGATGAATTTCGTGAGAGAACGCACCCGCCAAGGAACGGCTTGCGCCGCGTGCGGCCGCCTCGGTGCTGGCATCTATCAAATCGGCCACGGCTTCGGCTTGCGCCAAGTCGAGTTTGTGGTTCAAGAACGCGCGTTGGGTGAACTCCCCTGGCTGCGCCAAACGCAAACCGCGCAGCAATGGTTGCTGGTGTTCGTTCAGCACGGCGGCCACGCGCAGGCAGCGCGCCACAATGAGTTGCAACACCACGGGGCCGCCATGGGCTTGCAGCTCCAACACGTCTTCGCCGGTGTAGCTGTTGGGGCCGGGAAAGTGCAGGGCCAACACGTGGTCTATCGCGGCGCCCGTTTCGTCAGGCAATGGCAAATACGTGGCTTCGCGCGGCTTGAGCGCACGGCCACACAAAGCCAAGACCAAAGCACTTAAGTGTTTGCCACTTACGCGCACGATGCCTACCGCACCTCGACCTGGGGCAGTGGCAATGGCAATGATGGGCGCGTCGTGTTGTGCAAGCATGTGTCGATTGTCCAGAAAAAAACCCGCCGCCTTTCGAAGGCGGCGGGTTTTGGGTGTGCTATTTCGCGAAAGTTAGAACTTAGGCAAATTGAACTGAGGTGGTACGCCCATGCGTGTGTTAATGACCCATTGCTGGGTGATGGACAACACGTTGTTGGTAATCCAGTACAGCACCAAGCCCGCAGGGAAGAAGAAGAACATCACGCTGAAGGCCAGCGGCATGATCCACATCATCTTGGCTTGCATGGGGTCTGGTGGCGCAGGGTTCAATGCGGTTTGCAGCATCGTGGTCAGCGTCATCAGCAGCGGCAGGATATAAAAGGGATCGGGTGCCGACAAGTCGTGAATCCAACCCACCCAAGGTGCGTTGCGCATTTCAACGGTTGACAGCAACACCCAGTACAAAGCGATGAACACCGGGATTTGTAGCGCAATAGGAACGCAACCGCCCATGGGGTTGACTTTCTCTTCGCGGTAAATCTTCATCATCTCCATTTGCATTTGTTGCGGACTGTCTTTCAGACGTTCGCGCATTTCAGTGATGCGTGGGTTGATAGCTTTCATCTTGGCCATGCTTTGGTAAGCGTGTGCGTTCAACCAATAGAAGGCCGCTTTGAGCAAGACCACCAAAGTGACGATCGACCAGCCCCAGTTGCCCAAGATATTGTTGAGTTGATGCAACAACCAGAACAAGGGTTTGGCAAGAATCGTCAACCAACCGTAGTCTTTGACCAACTCCAAGCCGGGGTAGAGGGCTTCGAGTTTTTTCTCTTCTTGTGGGCCAGCGTAGAGGGTGGCGGACACGCTCTTGGTTTCGCCTGGCTTGATGGCGTCTAAAGGCGCGATCAAGGTGGCGCGGTAGCAGCAATCGGGCATGGTGGAACCAATGTCCACCGCGTCGAGCGAGATGTCACGGGTCATGCCATCGGGTAAGACCCAGGCGCTGGCAAAGTAATGCTGCACCATGGCGATGTAGCCCGTGGTGGATTGTTTTTCAACATCCACATCTTTCTTCTTGATTTTTGCAAACTCAACTTTTTGGTACTTCTTGGCTTCGGTGTAAACCGCAGGACCTGTGAAGGTGGAGTAGAACGACGATTCGCCCGCAGGTTTGTTGCCGTCGCGCACCAATTGGAAATACAACTGAGGGGACACCTCTTGTGAACCCGTGTTCACGATGTCGTGCTTCACCACCATGTCATACGCACCGCGTTTGACGGTGTATGTTTTCACCAATTTCACGCCGTTTTGAACTGCCGACTCGAACGTGATGGACAAAGCGTTGTCACCGTCTTTGAGGGTGCGTGCGCCTGGCAGAACCGTCATCAGGGTCTTGTGTGTAGGCAAGCTCAAACCTGGCGTGCTTGAAATCAAACCTGTTTGGGCTAAGTAGATGCGGTCTTTGCTGTCATCCAACAACACCACATGGCTACCAGGATTGCGCGGGTCTGCGTGCTTCAGCAGCTCGACGCGCGCCAAGGTCCCGCCTTCTGTGTCAAAGCTGAGTTTGACCACGTCTGTCTCCACCTCAACCCAAGCCTTGCTGGCTGTACGTGTTTCAGTTACAGGAACCGCCACGGCTTGTGGCGCAACTGCAGCAGGCACACCAGCCGGCGGAACAGAAGTGGGCGTGCCTGCCGCCGCCGCTTGCACTTGTTGTGCGGGCGAAGGAAAGAAGGTGGCTTTGTGACCGTTGTGAACTTGCCATTGGTCCCACAGGAGAACCATGGAGAAGCCAAAGATCACCCACAAAATGGTGCGGCGAATGTCATTCATGAAGTTTTCTTTCCGGAGTTGGAAGAGGTCAAGGGAGTAAACAAAACTGGCGGTACAGGATCATGTCCACCAACACACCAAGGCTGGCAACGTGCCAGCCGCTTCAAGGTGAGATAACTGCCGCGCGCAGCGCCATGACGTTCTAGCGCTTGCAACGAATAGACAGAACACGTGGGTTCAAAACGGCACGACGAACCAAGCCACGGACTCAAGAACAGCCGGTAGGCGCGAACCACGGTCATTAATAGCGACTGGATCATGTGGCGCTCACTTTGCCAAACAGTTGCCGCAGCTCTTCACGCACCGCTTGCTTAAGCAGGTCCGATGATGCGCTGACAAACTTTTGAGGGTTAAATGCCGCACGCAAACGAACCACATAGGCGGTTGGCTGTAGATTGTTTGCAAACTCATGCGAGAGCGCATGAATTTGCCGACGAATCAAATTGCGCGTCACCGCCCGTTTGGCCCATCGCTTGGGTGTCAATGCACCCAGCATCAAGACACCATCGGCAAACAGGGCCGGGGTTTCTTCAAACCCAGACCCTGCGAAAGCTTTGACAGGAGGTTGCCACTGGTGCAACACAAAATGCGGCGTACGTGCCACCGAGCCTGCCGACATGACGGCCTGATACTCTGACCACTGTTTCAGACGTTCCACGGCGCTGGGGTCGCGGGCCTGCTCAGCGGTCAAAAATTAGACAGCGAGACGCTTGCGGCCTTTGGCGCGACGTGCGTTGATCACAGCGCGGCCACCGCGGGTTTTCATGCGAACCATAAAGCCATGGGTACGGGCGCGACGGGTTTTAGAAGGCTGGTAAGTGCGTTTCATGATTTTTCCAAAAAGCTAAGCCCTGAACAGATCAGGGAAACCAACGATTATCTCAAACTTTTAGGACGATTGCAGATTTTTATCCACACTCTTTTTAGTTTCGCTTTTTTGAAAGAGTTTGAGATTTATCTACCCTGTGGATAATTTTTTGATAAAGTGCTCTGCTGCATGCCTTTTAAGGGCATCTATCCACAGAAAAATATCTCATGAACCAGGCCCCTCCCTCTACTGCTACCGACAGCACATCACCCAGTTCTGGTGATGGCTTGTGGCAGGCCTGCATCGAGCAATTGGCACAAGAACTGCCCCAGCAGCAATTCAACACCTGGATCAAGCCTTTGATTGCACAGGTGGCTGGCGACTTTAGCAAAGTGGTGATTTTGGTAGGCAACCGCTTCAAATTAGATTGGATTCGCGCCCAATATGCCAACCGAATTGCGGGTTTGTTGCAGCAAATGCATGGCCAGCACATACAAGTTGAGTTAGCAATCACTCCTAAGGAATCCCCCGTCAGGATTAAGCCAGTTTCTTTTTCACAAGAGCTTGAGTCCTTGCCTGAAAGCTTTGTCGGCCTAGAAGAAGGTATCCCAAGTGGTCCTCGCACACGTCTGAACACAGCCTTAACGTTTGACACCTTGGTAGAAGGAACAGCCAACCGAATGGCGCGGGCTGCGGCCATGCATGTGGCCACCATGCCTGGGCAGCTTTACAACCCTTTGTTCATCTATGGTGGTGTAGGTTTGGGTAAGACTCACTTGATGCACGCCGTGGGTAACAAGCTTTTGTCCGAGCGTCCCGATGCCAAAGTTCTCTACATCCATGCAGAACAATTCGTTTCGGATGTGGTTAAAGCGTATCAGCGCAAAACATTTGACGAATTCAAAGAGCGCTACCACTCCCTTGACCTGCTGCTGATTGACGATGTGCAGTTCTTTGCCAACAAAGAACGTACCCAAGAAGAGTTCTTCAATGCATTTGAAGCCTTGCTTGCCAAAAAGTCACACATCATCATGACGAGTGACACCTATCCAAAGGGCTTGACGGACATCCACGAGCGTTTGGTGTCCCGCTTTGACGCGGGTTTGACGGTGGCAATTGAGCCCCCCGAACTCGAAATGCGCGTGGCGATTTTGATCAGCAAGTCACGTGCCGAAGGCTCTGAAATGCCTGAAGAAGTGGCCTTTTTTGTCGCTAAGAACGTGCGCTCCAACGTGCGAGAGCTCGAAGGCGCATTACGCAAAATCTTGGCGTACTCACGTTTCAACCAGAAAGAAATTTCGATTCAGCTGGCACGTGATGCCCTGCGTGACTTGCTTTCAATTCAAAACCGTCAAATTTCAGTCGAAAACATTCAAAAAACCGTCGCCGACTATTACAAAATCAAAGTGGCGGATATGTACTCGAAAAAGCGCCCTGCCTCGATTGCTAGGCCGCGCCAAATTGCCATGTATTTAGCCAAGGAGCTCACCCAAAAGAGCCTGCCAGAGATTGGTGAGCTGTTTGGTGGGCGCGATCACACCACTGTGCTGCACGCGGTTCGAAAGATCACCGCAGAACGCCAACAAATGGCGGATCTGAACCAACAACTCCACGTCCTGGAGCAAACCCTCAAGGGCTAATCAACCAAAGAACAACCTTGTGGATAGTTTCTGGATAACACCAGAGTTATCCACAGAAAAGTAGGAATCGAGAAGTTATCCAGTTTTGAACGACAGCAAAAAAGCGTCCTTGCCAACACCCTTCAAGGTGCCTCAAGTACTTGAAAAAAAAGAGGAAAATGCTGTTGTCCACAGAAAGATGCTTTGCTTATCTACTACTACTAATTTAAATAAAGAAAACAAGAGGAAGAGATGATCGTACTGAAAGCAACACAAGACAAGGTTTTATCGGTTCTGCAATCTGTTGCCGGCATCGTTGAACGTCGTCACACACTGCCCATCTTGGCAAATGTGTTGATTCGAAAAACAGGCAGTGCATTGCAATTGACCACCAGCGATTTAGAAATTCAAATTCGCACCACCGCAGAGCTCGATGGTGATACTGGCAACTTCACAACCACAGTGGGTGCACGCAAGTTGATTGACATTTTGCGAACCATGCCTTCCGACCAAACAGTGAGTTTGGAATCGAGTCAAAGCAAATTGATCTTGAAAGGCGGCAAAAGCCGCTTCACGCTACAAAGTTTGCCTGCTGAAGATTTCCCATTGGTGCAAGAAGCCGCCAACTTTGGGCCTGCCTTCAACGTGCCTCAAAAGACCTTGAAAGAGCTGTTGCACCAAGTGTCCTTTGCTATGGCTGTGCATGACATCCGCTATTATTTAAACGGCATTTTGTTTGTAGCCGAAGGCAAGCAACTCAGCTTGGTTGCTACCGATGGCCACCGTTTGGCGTTTGCATCTGCCACCTTAGACGTGGAAGTACCCCGTCAAGAAGTGATCTTGCCGCGCAAGACGGTACTGGAATTGCAGCGCTTGTTGAGCGACAAAGAAGGCGCTATTGACATGCAGTTTGCCAATAACCAAGCCAAGTTCACTTTTGACGGTATGGAATTTGTGACCAAACTGGTCGAAGGCAAGTTTCCAGACTACAACCGCGTGATTCCAAAGAACCACAAGAACACCATCACCATGGGCCGTACGGCTTTGTTGGCGACTTTGCAACGCACAGCGATTCTGACCAGCGAGAAGTTCAAAGGCGTGCGCCTGAACTTAGAGCCAGGCGTTTTGCGCGTTGCGTCAAGCAACGCTGAGCAAGAAGAAGCCGTGGACGAACTGGAAATTGATTACAACGGCGACGCCATTGAAATTGGTTTCAACGTGACCTACCTGATTGACGCCCTGACGAATATGGATCAAGACATGGTGCAGGTCGATTTGGCTGATTCCAACAGTTCCGCGCTCATCACCATTCCTGATAACACCAGCTTCAAATATGTGGTGATGCCAATGCGTATCTAACGCATTGCTGATTCTCCTTTTTACGATTGAACCCGTGAGGTGCTTTTGCCTCACGCATGAAGACTTGCTATGACCGAACCCACTCAAATTCCTGAAACCCCAGTAACACCCCCAGCCGGTGAAGGCTATGGTGAAGGCTCCATCCAAATTTTGGAAGGCCTTGAAGCGGTTCGTAAGCGTCCAGGGATGTACATCGGTGACACATCCGATGGTTCAGGTTTGCACCATCTTGTGTTTGAAGTTGTTGATAACTCGATTGACGAAGCTTTGGCAGGTCACTGCGATGACATCGTGGTCACCATTCACAGCGACAACTCCATCAGCGTGACGGACAACGGCCGTGGCATTCCGACCGGTGTGAAGATGGATGACAAGCACGAGCCCAAGCGCAGTGCTGCAGAAATTGCACTGACTGAGCTGCATGCCGGTGGCAAGTTCAACCAGAACAGCTACAAGGTGTCGGGTGGTCTGCACGGAGTGGGTGTGTCGTGCGTGAACGCACTGTCCAAGTCATTGCGTTTGGTGGTTCGTCGTGAAGGCAAAGTGCACACTTTGGAATTTTCGAAAGGTTTTGTACAAAATCGTTTGATTGAAGTGGTGAACGGTGTCGAAGTCTCCCCCATGCGGGTGACGGGTGAAACCGAAAAGCGCGGTACTGAAGTTCACTTCTTGCCTGACACCGAAATCTTCACACAAAACACTGATTTTCATTACGAAATTTTGAGCAAGCGCTTGCGCGAACTCAGCTTCTTGAACAACGGCGTGCGCATCCGTTTGTTGGATGAACGCACAGGCAAAGAAGATGACTTCTCAGGTGCGGGTGGCGTGAAGGGCTTTGTGGACTTCATCAACTCTGGCAAAAAGGTGCTGCATCCCAATGCGTTCTATGCCGAAGGTGAGCGCCCTGCAGAAACTTACGGTGGCATTCCGGGCACCCATATTGGTGTGGAAGTGTCCATGCAGTGGAACGATGGCTACAACGAAAACGTTTTGTGCTTTACCAACAACATTCCACAGCGCGATGGTGGTACCCATTTGACTGGCCTGCGTGCAGCAATGACGCGTGTCATTAACAAATACATCGAAGAAAACGAATTTGCCAAGAAGGCCAAAGTTGAAGTCACAGGCGACGACATGCGCGAAGGTTTGTGTTGTGTCTTGTCGGTCAAAGTGCCAGAACCCAAGTTCAGTAGCCAAACCAAAGACAAACTGGTATCCAGCGAGGTGCGTGCGCCTGTGGAAGACATCGTCGCCAAAACATTGACCGACTATTTGCAAGAACGCCCCAATGACGCCAAGATCATCTGCGGCAAGATTGTGGAGGCCGCCCGCGCCCGTGAAGCCGCTCGTAAGGCCCGCGAAATGACACGGCGCAAAGGGGTGTTGGACGGCATGGGTTTGCCAGGTAAGCTGGCTGATTGCCAAGAAAAAGACCCAGCCTTGTGCGAAATCTACATCGTCGAGGGTGACTCCGCCGGTGGCTCGGCCAAGCAAGGCCGTGACCGCAAATTCCAAGCCATCTTGCCTTTGCGCGGCAAGATTTTGAACGTGGAAAAAGCACGTTACGAAAAGCTGTTGACCAGCAACGAAATTTTGACACTCATCACAGCCTTGGGCACCGGCATTGGCAAAGCCAGTGCGGAGTCTGGCAAGTCGGCCACAGATGACTTCAATGTGGACAAACTGCGCTACCACCGCATCATCATCATGACCGACGCGGACGTGGACGGTGCACACATTCGTACGCTGTTGCTGACCTTCTTCTATCGCCAAATGCCAGAGCTGGTCGAACGTGGCCACATCTACATTGCACAGCCACCGTTGTACAAAGTGAAGGCAGGCAAAGAAGAGCTGTACCTCAAAGATGCGTCTGCCTTAGATGGTTTCTTATTGCGTATCGCCTTGAAAGACGCCAGCATCACCACGGGTGGCGCGAATTCGCAAATCTTGAATGGCGATACTTTGGGCGAGTTGGCTCGCAAACACCAAGTGGCTGAATCTGTGATTGCTCGCTTGAGTGGCTTCATGGATGCCGAAGCTTTACGTGCCATGGCGGATGGTGTGTCTGTCAACCTCGACACCGTGGCTGACGCAGAAAAGTCAGCCATTGCCATGCAAGAAAAACTGCGTGAATTGGGCAGCGGTTCTGAGGCCTCGGGTGAATTCGATGTGCGTACCGACAAACCGATTTTGCGCATCAGCCGTCGCCACCATGGCAACGTCAAGAGCAGCGTGATCACACAAGACTTTGTGCACGGTGCTGATTACGCGGCCTTGGCTGAAGCCGCTCAAACCTTCCGTGATTTGGTGGGTGAGGGCTCTAAGGTGCACCGTGGCGAGGGCGAAAAAGCCAAAGAGGAAAAAGTCAGCGATTTCCGCCAAGCCATGAAGTGGTTGATTGCACAAGCAGAAAACGCCACCGCACGTCAGCGCTACAAGGGCTTGGGCGAGATGAACCCAGCGCAGCTGTGGGAAACCACGATGGACCCCACGGTACGCCGCTTGCTGCGTGTGCAAATTGACGATGCCATCGAAGCCGATCGCGTGTTCACCATGTTGATGGGCGACGAGGTGGAGCCCCGCCGTCACTTCATCGAAAACAACGCTTTGCGCGCTGGCAACATCGACATTTAATTGCGTTTGCCCTTCCAGTGCTCTGGGAGGGTTTCAGCGTCAAACACTTTTTGTTGTTCTGCGCTGAGGTGACTGTAGAACTCACGTGTGGCATCGCTGCGTTGCTTCATGCGCGTTTCCATCGCTTTGAAGTTGGCCTCTCGTTCGGCGTTCATTTTGTCTAAGCGCTCAGGCGTGCTCAGCTTGGCCAGTTCATCCCGATCTAGGCGCGCCATCATGGGTGTTGCGGGTGGTTTTGTGCCCTGCACAAAAGCATTCCATGCAGCCTCTTGACCAGCAGCCAAATGCAATTTGGCTTTGAGCTCAGCCTGGCGTTTTTCCATGTGTTTAGCCACGTTTTCGTGCATGCGCTCACTGTCATGGTAGGCACCTTTTTCGCCCATCATGGGCTGGGCTTGCGTCGGCACCATGGCAGCCAAGGCTGTGCCTGCCAAGACGATGGAAATAGCAAAACGGGTGGTTTTCATACGGTTCATAGCAACTCCTTGAAGAAAGAGGCGAGATGCCTCTGTCAAGTTCTGACTGTGAACCGTTTGTGTCATCCGTCTATGACTTAAATCAGAAGTTTCGTAAAGTTTTGTTGCACAGGTTCAGCCCATTAGGCCAGCACGAAAGTCATCCACGGCTTGCACCAGCTCTTCACGGGTGTTCATCACGAACGGACCGTACTGTGCGATGGGTTCATGCAAGGGCTGGCCCGCAATCACAATCGCACGCGTGTTGGCTTGCCCACGCAAGACCACACCGTTGCCGTCGTTACTCAGCACGGCCATGCGCTTGAGGGGCACAGCACAGGTGTGATCTTCCTGCACCACTTCTAAGCCACCTCTGTACACATAGACAAAGGCATTGTGCGAAGCTGGCAAGGGCTGTTCAAACACCACCCCCTCGTGGCTGGGAAAGTGCAAATCCAAATACAACGGCTCGGTGTGCTCACGCTGCATGGCGCCTTCAGTGCCGTGTGACTGGCCAGCAATCACGCGTACCAACACGCCATGGGGAGTGGTGACTTCGGGAATGTCGTGGCTTTGAATGTCGCGGTACCAAGGATCGCACAGTTTGTTTTTGGCTGGCAGGTTGAGCCAGAGTTGAAACCCCTCCATGACGCCTTCTTCTTGCTCGGGCATTTCGCTGTGGGTCAGGCCACGCCCAGCGGTCATCCATTGCACGCCACCGTTTTGCAGCAAGCCTTCGTGGCCGCCGCTGTCTTTGTGGCGCATGCGACCCGCGATCATGTAGGTCACGGTTTCAAAGCCGCGGTGAGGGTGGTTCGGAAAGCCTGCGATGTAGTCACCGGGGTTGTCGCTGCCAAAGGCGTCGAGCATGAGGAAGGGGTCTAAGCGCTCTTGCAAATCATGGCTGAGTACACGGGTCAGGCGCACGCCTGCGCCGTCTTGGGTGTCTTGGCCTTGCACCAAGCGCTCGACGCCGCGAGCTTCTCGGACGGAGCTCATGCGACTTGGTAGCCTTCGTCGGCAATGGCGTGTGCAATGTCTTCGCGTGACTTATCGCTGTGCACATCGACTTTGCCAGTGGTGCGGTCAATCTCGACTTTGGCATTGGCATCCAAACGCGCAATCGCTTTTTTAACCGCCATCTCACAATGCCCGCAAGTCATGCCCTGAACTTGAAACGTGTTATCCATCACTGACTCCTTATAAAGATGTAACCTTAACCTATGTCTGAATTGTCCTGCGATATTGGTATTGGTGGAATGACCTGTGCATCGTGCGTGGCCCGTGTGGAGCGCGCGATTGCCAAACTACCGGGGGTGGCGTCGGTGAGCGTGAACTTGGCCACGGAGTCGGCCCGCGTGACGTGGGCGGCTTCACCCAGCGTGCAAGACCCGTTAACTCAACAAGCCCGTTTGCGCCGTGCGGTGCGTGATGCTGGCTATGAACCCTTGGCTGCTGAGCACTTAGAACAAGCCCCCGTTGGCCCTTGGACAGGCTTTGGCCCTGTGGCGTTGGGTCTGTTGCTCAGTTTGCCTTTGGTCGTTCCGATGTTGGGCGAGTCGCTGGGTCAACACTGGATGCTGCCCGCGTTGTGGCAATTTTTGTTGGCCACGCCCGTGCAGTTTGTGCTGGGCGCACGCTTTTACAAGGCTGGCTGGCATGCCTTGTTGGCCGGGACTGGCAACATGGATTTGTTGGTCGCCATCGGCACCACAGCGGGTTGGGCCTTGTCCGTGTGGCTGTGGCTCTCTGCGCCCATGGCTGCGATGGTGCATTTGTATTTCGAAGCCTCGGCGGTGGTCATCACCTTGGTGCTCTTGGGCAAGTGGCTTGAAGCTCGCGCCAAGCGCCAAACCACGGATGCCATTCGCGCCTTGCATGCGTTGCGCCCTGCGCGTGCACGCGTGATCACTTTGGATGGCGAGGTGGACATTCCCATCGAAGAACTGCTGGTAGGCGACCGTTTGGTGGTCTTGCCGGGCGAGCGCTTGGCCGCAGACGGTGTGGTGCTGGAAGGTCAAACTCAAGTGGACGAGTCCATGCTCACGGGCGAGCCACTGCCAGTGCACAAAGACGTTGATGCACGCGTGACGGGCGGCAGCATCAACGGCGAAGGTCGTGTGGTGGTGCGCGTCACCGCGACAGGCACGGCCACGGTGTTGGCCAACATCATCCGTTTGGTCGAAGATGCGCAGGCCGCCAAGGCCCCGCTGCAACGCATGGTTGACCAAGTGTCGGCCGTGTTTGTGCCGGTGGTGATCGTGATTGCGCTGGCTACCTTCTTGACGTGGTGGTTCACGGGCCACAGTTTGGAGGTCTCGCTGATCCACAGCGTGGCAGTGTTGGTCATTGCCTGCCCGTGTGCTTTGGGGCTGGCGACACCAGCGGCCATCATGGCGGGCACGGGCGTGGCGGCGAAATACGGCATCCTCATCAAAGACGCGCAGGCGCTGGAGGTGGCGCACCACGCAGACACGGTGGCCTTTGACAAAACAGGGACCTTGACTGTTGGCCAGCCGCGCTTGCTGTCGTTGGCGGGTGTTGAGACTTCTTTGCAAGACGCCGCACCGTTGGTGCCCGCTGCATCGCTTTTGGCGTTGGTCGCCAGTTTGCAAACTGGCAGCGAACATCCCTTGGCCCACGCGGTCGTGCAAGCGGCCAAAGCCCAAGGCGTGGACTTGGTAACCCCTGAAAGTTTCAAGGCTGTGCCTGGTTTTGGCAGCGAAGGCGTGGTGCAAGGCCGCACGTTGCTGCTGGGCAGTGTGCGCTGGATGGCCACCCTGGGTATGACTGAAGGCACATGGCAAACCCAAGCGCGTGCGCTGCAAACCCAAGGGGCGACCGTCTCGGTGTTGGCCGAACGCACCGCACAAGGCGTGGTGGCGTTGGCGGTGCTGGCCTTTGGCGATCAGCCAAAGCCGGGCGTGCAAGTGGCTTTGGCCAAGTTGCGTGCGCGGGGTTTGCGTTTGGTCATGATTTCGGGCGACAACGAAGGGGCCGCACAGGCCATGGCCGCCCGTTTGGGGCTGCATTCAGACGAAGTCCATGCCGAGGTCATGCCCGGCGACAAAGCGGCCTTGGTGACCCGCCTACAACACAACGACCACGGTGCCCCCCATGTGGTTGCGTTTGTGGGCGATGGCATCAACGACGCGCCGGCTTTGGCCGCCGCAGACGTGGGCTTGGCGATGGCCAATTTGCAGGCCGACGGTCAAGGTGGCGGCACCGATGTCGCTATGCAGGCAGCCGGCATCACCCTGATGCGTGGCGATGTGGGCTTGGTGGCGGGCGCCCTGGACATCTCGGCACGCACGGTGGCCAAAATTCGTCAAAACTTGTTTTGGGCGTTTGTGTACAACGCGGCGGGCATTCCGCTAGCCGCTTTGGGCTACCTCAGCCCCGTGGTAGCGGGGGCGGCGATGGCCCTCAGCTCAGTCAGCGTGATGACCAACGCCTTGCTGCTCAAGCGTTGGAAGCCTTAAATAGAAAAAGCCACAGCACCGGGCTGCTGTGGCTTTTGCATTTGAGTAATAGCGGCTTACGCTTCTTTGGTTGTCACTAGGGGCTTGTTGGAAAACCAAGCCACATACAAGGCTGGCAACACCACCAAAGTCAACAGTGTGGCCGTGACCAAACCACCAATCACCACAATGGCCAAGGGGCGCTGTGTTTCCGACCCAATGTCGTGGCTCAACGCCATGGGCAGCAAGCCCAGCGCGGCGAGCATGGCGGTCATCAGTACCGTGCGCAGGCGTTGCAGGGCGCCTTCTTTGACGGCATCCATCACGGTGTAACCCGCGTTGCGCAGTTGCTGGAACACCGACAACATCACCACCCCGTTGAGCACGGCTTGGCCTGACAGGGCGATGAAGCCAATCGCAGCAGACACCGACAGCGGAATGCTGAAAACCCACAACGCCACAAAGCCACCAATCAAGGCCAAAGGCACGTTGATCAAAATCAAGCCCGCTGTTTTGAATGAGCCAAAAGCGTCGAATAGCAACACAAAGATCAGCAACAACGAAATCGGCACCACCACGCCCAAGCGTTGCATGGCGCGTTCTTGGTTTTCAAACTCACCTGACCAAGTGACGGCGTAGTTGTCGGCAATCTTCACGTTTTTGGCCACACGTGCTTTCATGTCCGCCACGATGGAGCCCATGTCACGGCCCTTCACAAAAATGCCAATCGCCATGGTGCGTCGGCCGGCTTCGCGTGCGATGTTCATCGCGCCGCTGCTTTGGCGAATGGTGGCCACGTTCTCGAGGGTGGCGTAGCCGCCGCCCGGTAAAGCAATCGGCGTGGCGGGCAGGTTGATGAGCGAGCGTCGGTCGCCGGCCAAACGCAGCACTACGCTGAACTTGCGCTCGCCTTCCCAAATCTCGGTGGTGGCGCGACCGGCCAAGGCCGATTCAATCACGTCTTGGATGTCGCCCACATTGAGTCCTAAGCGCGCGGCGCGGTCGCGATCGATGTCAACGACCAGCTGCGGCACTTCGCCCAAGCGGTCGATTTCGGCGCGTTGCACGCCGACCACTTGTTTGAACTCGCGTTGCATGGACTCGGTGGTGCGGCGCAACTCGTCCAAGTCGTCGCCCGAGACTTTGACCACAATTTGCCCTTTGATTTGCGAGATCGATTCGAGCACGTTGTCACGAATCGGCATCGAGAATGCAGGGTCCACGCCGGGGATGACGGCCAGCTTTTGGTCCATCTCCTCAATCAACAAATCACGCGTCATGCCTTTGCGCCATTCTTCGGCAGGTTTGACGTCCACAAACACCTCGGCCATGCTGAGGGTTTTGGGGTCGGTGCCGTCTTCGGGCTGGCCGGCTTTGGAGACCACCGTGCGCACCTCAGGAATGGTCATCAGTTGCAAGCGCGCTTTGCGTAGCACCTTGGTCGCCTCTTCTTGCGACACGCTGGCGGGCATATCCCAGTTCACCCAGAACGTGCCTTCGTTCAGTTCAGGCAAGAACTCGGAGCCCAGACTACCGGCCGCCAAAATAGACACGGCAAACGCGCTCAAGGCAATGGCCACCACCTTGCGTGGTTTTTCGAGCGCCCAGTTCAGCACGGGTTCGTACACACGTTTGGCCCAAGACACCAGGCCGTTGTCGCCGTGTGGAATGCCTTTGCGCAGCATCCAATAGGCCAACAGTGGCACGAGGGTGAGCGAGAAAATCAGTGAGCCAATCAAGGCGGTCGTGACCGACAAGGCCATGGGCTGGAAGATACGCCCTTCGTGGCGTTGCAGCGCAAAGATAGGAATGTGCGCTGCAATGATGATGAGCATGGAGAACACGGTGGGGCGACCCACCTCGCTGGCCGCGTTGGTGATGAGCGTGCGGCGCTCTTTCTCGTTCATGCCTTCGCCGCGTTCGGCCAAGCGGTGCATGATGTTTTCAATCACGATCACCGCGCCGTCCACGATGATGCCGAAGTCCATCGCGCCCAAACTCAGCAAGTTGGCGGGTACGCCCAAAATTTTCAGGCCTAAAAATGTTGACAGCAAAGCGAGTGGAATGACCACCACCACGGCCAGTGACGCGCGCATGTTCGACAAGAACAAGTACAGCACCAGTGACACCAGCAGTGCGCCTTCCACCAAGTTTTTGAACACGGTGGTCAGCGTTTTGCCCATCAACCACGTGCGGTCATAAAACGGCACGATTTGTACGCCCTTGGGCAGCACACGGTCGTTCAGGTCAAGCAGTTTTTCTTTCACGCCCTTGAGCACCACGCTGGGGTTCTCGCCCTTGCGCATGACGATGATGCCCGTCACCACATCGTCGTCCATGTCTTGGCCAACGGTGCCCAAACGTGGCACAGCGCCAATGGCGACGGTGGCCACATCTTTCACCAGCACGGGGGTGTTGCCGCGAGCCGTGACCACGATGTTGCCAATGTCTTGTGCCGAGTGCAGCAAGCCAATGCCACGAATG
The DNA here is from genome assembly GCA_947373245.1 of Comamonadaceae bacterium. Lineage (GTDB taxonomy): Bacteria > Pseudomonadota > Gammaproteobacteria > Burkholderiales > Burkholderiaceae_C > Limnohabitans. The sequence continues at coordinate 21,343 of CANBWY010000005.1, read as the reverse complement.
GCGAACTGCTGCGTGCCTTGCGCCACATAGCTGCCGCCCGCATTGGCGTTGCCTCGGCCCATGGCATTTTGTAAGTCTTGCAGCGTGAGTTTGTAGGCCCGCAGCTTTTGCATGTCGGGCTGCACTTCGTATTGCTTGATGTAGCCGCCCATGCCCACCACGTCGGCCACGCCAGGGATTTGGCGTAACGCGCGTTCGACCGTCCAGTCTTGGATGGTGCGTAACTCCGTCGACGTTTTGCCATCGCCCTTGAGGCGGTAGCGCATGACCTCCCCCACAGGGGTGGCGTTGGGCATGACGTTGGCTTGCACGCCCGTGGGCAAGTCTACGCTACTCAAGCGTTCGTTGACTTGTTGGCGGGCGAGGTTGACTTCGGCCTTGTCGTCATAGGTGACCACGGTGAACGACAAACCAAATTGCGTGTGCGAGAACACGCGGATGGAGTTGGGCAAGCCGGAGAGCGCCACTTCGATGGGCAGTGAGACTTCTTTTTCTACCTCTTCCGCCGCGCGGCCGGGGTAGAGCGCAATCACCGTCACTTGGGTGTCGGTGACGTCGGGAAAGGCTTCAACCGATAGGTTTTTGAAAGCAAACACGCCGGCCATCACAAATAGCAAAGTGCCCAGCAGAATGAACAGCGGCTGGTTCAACGCGTAATCAATGAGGCGCTTCATTTTTGACCTGTGCTCGCAGTGGTTGGTGCGGCGCCGGGCATGGGGGTGTGTTGCAGGGCCTCATCTTGGGCATTGCGAAACTCACGGGCCAACAGCAGGCTGTTGTCTTTCACCACCAACTCACCGGCTTGCACGCCGTCGACGATGAGCACTTCTTGCTGCCCCTCATACCCCAGCTTGACTTGACGCGGCTCAAACACGCCGGGCTCGGTCTGCACATAGGCCCAGTGTTCGGTGCCACGCAATTGCACGGCACCGGCGGGCACCAACACGCCTGCGGCCAGCTTGCGCTCGATGCGGGCGGTGCCCAGCATTTCGGCTTTGAGCAAGCGTTGCGCGTTGTCAATGACGGCACGCACTTTGATAGACCGGGTGTTGCTGTCGATGAAGTCGCCTGTGGCGGTGATCTTGGCGTCAAAGGTTTGACCGGGGAAGTTGGGCAGGATTAAAGAGACTTTGGTGCCAACTTTCAGTGAGGGTGTGTCTGATTCGCGTGCATCAATTTGCACCCACAACACGCTCGGGTCACTCACCACAAACAAGGCTTGGTTGCCTGGGCCGCCTTGGTCGGGGCGTACTTCTTGGCCGGCGCTGAGGTTGCGCTCGACCACCACGCCATTGACGGTGGCGGCCAAGCCCAGTTGTTGGTTCACGGTATTGGCGCTGCCATACATGCGTGTGCGTGCTTGGGCGCGTGCCAGCTCGGCGTTGGCGCGCATGGCATCGGCCTGTGTGTTGTCGAGTTCTTTGCGCGAGATGACGTCGGCTTCAAACAAGTGCTGGTGGCGCGCTAAGGCGCGTTCGGCCACGAGGGCATCGGCCAAGGCTTTGGCGGTATCGGCTTGGGCCGCGCCAAACTCGGGGGATGCCAAGGTGGCCAGCACTTGGCCGGCTTGCACGTGTTGGCCTATGTCTGCATCGAGCGTGAGCACGCGACCGGCAAACGCGGGATAGATGCGCTGGGTGCGCTCTTCGTTCCACACCAAATGTGCGGGCAATTCGAGGGTCACGCTCTCGGCGGCTTTGGCCTCGACCGTGCCCAGTAAAGCGAGTTGGGGGTGGCCGGCTGGGAAGCGCAGCTGTTGGCCTTGCACGATGGGTTGCGGGGCAGGCGGATGCACGGGGGTTTCTTGTTTCAGCACCGTGTAGGCCAACACCAAGATGGCCACCACGCCGGCGGCGGCGCTGTAGCGCTTCATGGGGGTGTTCAACAGGGTACGGGCGCTTTCGCGCAGGCGGTCTTGTGGGTTGTGTCGTATGCTCATACCTAGGTTTATCGTTCATCTTGGCTGACCAGCCCCTGACTTCATTTTTATTAGAGTTTCCTGTGCGAATCTTGTTGCTAGAAGACGACGCCGTGTTGCAAACGGTGATGTTGCGCAGCCTCAGCGAGGCGGGGCATCGTGTGGATGCCGCCAGCCATTTGGAAGAGGGCGCGCATTTTTGGCAAGTCCAGACCTACGATGCGGTGTTGCTGGACTTGAACTTGCCGCTCAACGCGCAGCCCCACGCGGCGCAAGGCAGTGGTTTGACGCTGCTGCGTGAGGCCCGCGCCCGTGGGGACCGCACGCCTGTGCTGGTCTTGACGGCGCGCAACCGCACGGAGGAACGCATTGCCGGGTTGGATGCGGGGGCTGACGACTACTTGGGCAAGCCCTTTGATTTAGAAGAGGTAGAGGCGCGCCTGCGTGCCTTGGTGCGGCGCACCCAAGGTGTGGATGACGAAGTGCAAGTGGGCCGCTTGCGCTTGCACCGCAAACACCGCCGTATTTTTTTGGACGATGCTGATTTGGCGTTGCCCGCGCGTGAGTTTGAAGTCTTGTGCGAGCTGATGACGCCCCCCGGGCGCGCGGTCAGCAAGCGGGTGCTGTCCGACAAGCTTTCGGGTTTTGATGAGGCGTTGGGCGACAACGCCTTAGAAGCGTTTATTTCCCGTTTGCGTAAAAAACTGGCAGACAGCGGGGCCTCTATTCGCACCCTGCGCGGCATTGGCTATGTGTTGGAGGCGCCGCAGACATGACCGTCGACAGACGCAAACCCTCGCTGCGCAACCGCCTGTTGCGCCACGTGTTGGTGCCGCTGGCGGTGACGTGGCTGCTGGGATCGGCTTTGGTAGTGGGTATCGCGTCTTACTTTGCGCAGCAGGCGTTTGACCGCTCTTTGCTGGACGATGCGTATTTGGTCGCCAGCCATGTGCGTCGCTCGGCCGACGAGTCGGGCACCTTGGACCTGAGCCTGTCGGCACAAGAAATGAGCACGGTGTTGTTTGACCAAACCGAGTCTTTGTACTTTGCGGTGCTGAGCGCGGATGGCATGCTGTTGGCTGGCCATGCAGGCTTGCATCCGACGCAGGTGGACCGTGGGCTTAAGCCGCATTTCGATGCCGTGGAATACCAAGGCCGTGTGTTGCGCAGCGTGACCATCCATCGCGACCAACCGTCGAGTTTTTACGTGGTGATGGCGCAAACCACCACCAGCCGTGACCGTTTGTTGCAGCGTTTGTTGACGTTTTCTATCGTGCCGCAGTTGTTGCTGTTGCTGTGGTTGGCGGCTTGGTTGCAGCGCGCCATTGCCGACGATTTGGAGCCTTTGGCCAAGCTGGAACAGGCGGTGGGACGTCGCGATGCCCGTGACTTGACGCCTGTGCCCGTGACGGCCACCACGCGCGATGTGCAGCGTTTGGGCCAGGCCATCAACGCTTTGTTGGGTCGCATTGCACATAGCGTGCAGGCGCAACGTGAGTTTTCGGGCAACGTGGCGCACGAGCTGCGCACGCCACTGGCGGGCATTCGCGCGCTGGCGGATTACGGTTTGCATCACAGTGACCCCGCTGTCTGGCGCGAACAGTTGCAGGGTATTGCCCAAAGCCAAGAGCGAGCTAGCCATCTGGTGGACCAGTTACTCGCTTTAGCGTTGGCGGATGAGGCGCAACACAGCTTGGAACAAAAGCCCGTGGCCCTCGACGTGTTGGTGCGTGACACCGTTTTGCGCTTTTTGCCTCGTGCCGATGCTGCGGGCGTGGACCTGGGTGCGCGGGGCGTTGACCAACCCGTTTGGGTCATTGGCAATGGGGCGTTGATTGAGGGCGTGCTGACCAATTTGCTGGACAACGCCTTGCGTTATGGCCACGTGCCCGAGTGTGAAAGTCACATCACCGTGTCTGTGACGGATGCCCCACACGCGGTGGTGCTGGCGGTCATCGACAACGGGCCGGGTGTGTCGCCTGCGCAGCTGAAAAAACTCACCCAGCGTTGGGTACAAGGCTCGGCGGGCGAGGCGCTCAAAGAAGGCTCGGGTTTGGGTTTGGCCATCGTTAGCGAATACGTGCGTTTGCTGGATGCCAAGGTGGGCATGCAAACCGAAAGCCCCCACGGTTTGCGGGTGAGCATCACTTTGAACAAGCCCTTGTAAAATCGCCCCCTCGGCTCAAAGGGCGGCGCACAGCCAGCCCACGTCGCCCCGCATTTGTGCACACCCCAAAGGTTGGTTTTATGTTGTACCCCCAAGAGTTTGATGTCATTGTCGTTGGCGGTGGCCACGCAGGCACAGAGGCTGCGTTGGCTGCCGCGCGCATGGGCGCTAAAACTTTACTCTTAAGTCACAACATCGAGACCTTGGGCCAGATGAGTTGCAACCCGTCCATCGGCGGGATTGGCAAAGGTCATTTGGTCAAAGAGGTCGATGCTTTGGGAGGGGCCATGGCCTTGGCCACAGACGAAGGCGGCATTCAGTTTCGCATCTTGAACAGCTCCAAAGGTCCTGCCGTGCGCGCCACCCGTGCGCAGGCCGACCGCATTTTGTACAAAGCCGCCATTCGCCGTATGCTGGAAAACCAACCCAATTTGTGGTTGTTTCAACAAGCGGTCGATGACCTGATGGTGGAGGGCGCACGCGTCGTGGGTGCTTGCACGCAAGCGGGTATTCGATTTCGCGGCCGCACCGTGGTGTTGACCGCGGGTACGTTTTTGGACGGCAAGATACACGTGGGTTTGAACAACTACGCCGGTGGCCGGGCAGGTGACCCGCCTGCAGTGAGCTTGTCGTCGCGCCTCAAAGAGTTGAAGCTGCCGCAAGGGCGCTTGAAAACAGGCACGCCGCCGCGTATCGATGGGCGCACGATTGACTTCAGCCAATGCACAGAGCAGCCGGGTGATGGGGTGCTTTCACAAACTGCGACGGGCGCAGCCTCGGCTGGTGTGCTCGGTGAGGTGCCGGTGTTCAGTTTCATGGGCCGCGCATCCATGCACCCGCAGCACATGCCGTGCTGGGTGACGCACACCAACCAGAAAACCCACGACATCATTCGCTCCGGTTTTGACCGTAGCCCCATGTTCACCGGCAAAATCGAGGGCGTTGGCCCACGCTATTGCCCGAGCGTGGAAGACAAAATCAACCGCTTTGCTGACAAAGACAGCCACCAAATTTTCTTGGAACCTGAGGGCTTGACCACACACGAGTACTACCCCAACGGCATCAGTACCAGTTTGCCGTTTGACATCCAGTACGAGTTGGTTCGGTCGATGAAGGGTTTGGAAAATGCCCACATCATTCGCCCGGGCTACGCCATTGAGTACGACTACTTTGATCCACGTGAGTTAAAGCGTACGTTCGAGACCCGTGCCATTGGTGGGTTGTTTTTTGCTGGCCAAATCAACGGCACGACCGGCTACGAAGAGGCGGCTGCGCAGGGTTTGTTTGCCGGCATCAATGCCGCGTTGCAGTGCCGCAGTTTGGCGGGTGCCGCCAATGATTTTGGCGGGGCTTGGACCCCCGGCCGTGATTTGGCTTATCTAGGCGTCTTGGTGGATGACTTGACCACCAAGGGTGTGACCGAGCCTTATCGCATGTTTACCAGCCGTGCCGAGTTCAGGTTGCAGCTGCGTGAGGACAACGCGGATGTGCGCCTGACGGAGCTGGGTCGTCAAATGGGTTTGGTCGACGATGCCCGTTGGGAGGCTTTCAGCCGCAAGTGCGAGGCTGTTTCACGTGAAACAGAGCGGCTCAAATCTATCTGGGTCAATCCGCGCAACTTGCCCGCGGCAGAAGCTGAGCGGGTCTTGGGTAAGGCCATTGACCGTGAATACAACTTGGCCGATTTGCTGCGCCGTCCCGATGTCAGTTACCAGGACTTGATGTCGCTAGACGCAGGCAAGTACCAAAACCAAGAGATGGCCGACGCTTTGGCGGGCGACGAGGTTTCACGTGAAACAAGTCGCACCATCGTTGAGCAGATCGAAATCACGGCCAAGTATTCGGGTTATATCGATCGGCAGCGGGAAGAGGTGGCACGCGCTGCGCATTACGAAAACCTCAAGTTGCCAGAGAGTTTGGATTACAACCAGGTGACGGCGTTGTCGTTCGAGGTGCGTCAGCGCTTGAGCCGTCAACGCCCCGAAACGTTGGGGCAGGCTTCGCGTTTGTCGGGCATCACGCCGGCAGCTATCTCGCTGTTGTTGATCCACTTGAAGCGTTCTCGCGTCCAAGGCTTTGCTGCTGAGTCCAGTGTTGTGGAGCCTGTCTGATGCATCCTTTGTTGCCGGCTTTGCGAAAAGGGCTTGATGGTTTGGGTTTCGCATTGACCGATGCGCAGCAGGGCCAGCTATTGGCCTACATGGATTTGATTGGCAAGTGGACCAAGGTTTACAACCTGACCGCGGTGCGGGATGCCAATGAAATGCTGACCCACCACTTGCTTGACAGTTTGGCGGTTATTCAGCCTCTGAGGCGCGTTGTGCAGCAGTTGGCACAGTCGGGTGTTGATGCTCAAGCGTCTGGCCCATCGCGTTTGCGTTTGTTAGATGTAGGTTCGGGCGCAGGCTTGCCTGGCATTGTGATTGCCATCACATGCCCTGAGATAGATGTGACTTGCGTGGACACGGTGGCCAAAAAAGCGGCCTTCATTCAGCAAGTGGCAGCCACATTGCGATTGCCCAACCTCAAAGGTTTGCACGCCCGAGTGGAAAGTTTGACGCAGCCCTATGACGTGGTCTGCTCCCGTGCCTTTGCTTCGCTGGTGGACTTCACCACGTGGTCCAAGGCTGCTTTGGCTCCGCACGGGGTGTGGATGGCGATGAAGGGTAAACACCCCGAGCAAGAGCTGGCCGTGCTGCCCCCAGGTGCCCAAGTGTTTCACGTGGAACAGCTCCAGGTGCCGGGTTTGGACGCAGAGCGCTGCATCGTCTGGATGCGCGGTTAAACTCCCCTCAGTTTTAAATCTGAGTTTGCTATGTTTGGTATCGCGGACTACGGCGCATTTGTCGTGGCCATTCTTGTCTTCTTGGCCATTCCGGGCCCCGGTAATTTGGCCTTGCTCACTGCGACGGGTCAAGGCGGGGTGCGTTCGGGCATGGCTGCCACCTTGGGTGTGATCACGGGCGACCAGGCGTTGTTGTGGCTGGCGGTGGCAGGTTTGTCCGCTGTGCTGATTAACTATCCCGGTTTGTTTGGCGCCGTCAAATGGGTGGGTGCGGTTTATTTGTTGGGCTTGGGCATCGTCTTGTTCAGAGCCAAACTTGGCGATGCGCCAGTGTTGACCATGAAACCCGGGCACTACTTTCGCCAAGCCCTGTTCATCACGGTGTTGAATCCCAAGGCGATTGTGTTTTACATGGCGTTCTTTCCTTTGTTTGTGGACCCGGCCATTCACCAAGGTTGGCTCACATTCGCGGTGATGGCGACCACCATTGCCGCGTTGACCTTGGCGTACGGTTTGGTGCTGGTGTTGTTGGCGCACCATTTGGCTGCGCGCATCCGTGCGAATCCAATGGTGCGAAGCCTTCTCAACAAAACAGCAGGCGTGTTGCTGGTGGGTTTTGGCCTGAAATTGGCATTGTTTAAATAAATTTTCTCTCTCGAAAGCTCTGTATGGCCAAAATCTTCTGTGTTGCCAATCAAAAAGGTGGTGTGGGCAAAACCACCACCACCGTCAACTTGGCGGCCGGTTTGGCATTTGTGGGCCAGCGTGTGTTGATGGTCGATTTGGACCCTCAAGGCAACGCCACCATGAGCTCTGGGGTCGATAAGCGCGAGATGGCGCTGTCGGTGTATGACGTGCTACTAGAAGAAGCGACGGTGGCCGAGGCCCGTCTGCGCAGCAACTGGGGTACCGAGGGTGCGCGCGGCAAAACGCCAACCTATGATGTGTTGGGCGCCAACCGTGACCTCGCGGGGGCGGAGGTGGAGCTGGTGTCTTTGGAACGCCGCGAAAATCGCCTCAAACAAGCCTTGGCCGCTGTGGATGCTGAGTACGACTTTATTCTCATAGATTGCCCCCCCTCGTTGTCCATGTTGACGCTCAACGGCCTGTGTTCGGCCCACGGCGTCATCGTGCCCATGCAGTGCGAGTACTTTGCGCTGGAGGGCTTGACCGACTTGGTCAATACCATCAAGCAAGTCCATGCCAACCTCAACCGCGAGCTCAAAATCATTGGTTTGTTGCGTGTCATGTTTGACCCGCGCATCACCCTGCAACAGCAGGTCAGCGAGCAGCTCAAAGACCACTTTGGTGACAAAGTGTTCAGTGCCGTCATTCCGCGCAATGTGCGTTTGGCCGAAGCCCCCAGTTACGGCTTGCCCGGTGTGGTGTTTGACCCTTCGGCCAAAGGCAGCCACGCTTTTGTGGACTTTGCGCACGAAATGGTCGAGCGCGTCAAAGTGCTCTAAGCCCAGCGCACATCGTGTCCACCCCCGTCCTCATTCTTCCCGGCTGGCACAACAGCGGCCCTGACCATTGGCAAAGTCTTTGGCAGTCCGCGCACGGCTTCGCGCGTGTAGAGCAACACAACTGGGATTGGCCCCTGCGTGGTGACTGGATGATGCAGCTGGAAGAGGCCGTGTTAGCCAACCCCAATCCTGTGCTGGTCGCTCACAGTTTGGGCTGTGTGTTGGTGGCGGCGTGGGCCGCCCATTCGAAAAATGCCGGACGCGTGAGGGCTGCTTTGCTGGTGGCGCCCGCTGATGTGGAGCGGCAAGAAATGCAGCACATGCTCCACAGCTGGAGTCCCATCGTGCGCGCGCGTTTGCCTTTCAAGAGCATCATGGCCGCCAGTCGCAACGACCCTTATTGCAGCCTCATGCGGGCCAGTGCGCTGGCCCATGCCTGGGGTTCACGCCTGGTCGATTGCGGCATGAGCGGCCACATCAACGCCGAGGCCCGCTTGGGCGAGTGGCCTGTCGGCTTTGCCCTTTTACAAGAATTACTCACAGAAGAAACACACCATGGTCACTAAAAAAAACAAAGGCTTAGGCCGCGGCCTTGAGGCCTTGCTCGGCCCCAAAGTGGACGACAGCGTGGCGGCACAAACCGCCGCCGCAGAAGGCCTGCCCAGCACCTTGCCGTTGACGCAAATGGTGGCCGGCATGTACCAGCCGCGCACCCGGATGGACGAGGGCGCCTTGTATGAACTGGCTGAGAGCATCAAGGCCCAGGGCATCATGCAACCGATTCTTGTGCGCCAACTCACCGATGGCCCCAACGCTGGCAAGTACGAAATCATTGCGGGTGAGCGTCGCAGCCGTGCTGCCAAATTAGCCGGCCTCGACACCGTGCCTGTGCTCGTGCGCAACGTGCCCAACGAGGCGGCGGCGGCGATGGCGCTGATTGAAAACATCCAACGCGAAGACCTCAACCCGCTCGAAGAAGCGCAAGGCTTGCAACGCCTCATCAAAGAATTTGGCCTCACGCACGAATTGGCCGCGCAAGCGGTGGGTCGCTCACGCAGCGCTGCCAGTAACTTGCTGCGCTTGCTCAATTTGGCGGATCCCGTGCAGTCCATGCTGATGGCGGGCGACATCGACATGGGCCACGCCCGTGCCTTGCTGGCGTTGGACCGTGGCACACAAATCACGGCTGCCAACCAAATCAGCGCCAAAAAAATGTCGGTGCGCGAGGCGGAAAGTCTGGTCAAAAAACTCAGCGCCGAGTTCAACCTCGTGCCGCAAAAGCCCAAGAGTGAAAAATCACGCGACATCAAACGCGTGGAAGAAGAGCTGTCGGATTTACTCACCGCGCAAGTGGAAGTTCGCGTGAAAAAACGCGTCAAGCGCCATGGCCGTGTGGAGGAAATGGGCGAGTTGGCGATTCAGTTTGGCTCGCTCGATGAACTCAATGGGCTGATCGACAAACTCCGCAAGCCTTAAGGCTCAAATGCTTTCAACGATGCGCAACGTTTTCGTGCCCAAGAGTTTTTTCGAAGGCTCACAGCTCGAACGTCGCCGCAGTTTGTTGACCTACATGCTGTTTTTTGTAGGTGCCTTTTCTCTGCCGTTTTATGGCATCTATCAGCCAGACTACAACCACGTCATCAACTTGATTGGTACGGCAGGGTATTGGGGCTTGTGGGCCTTTTTACTGCTAGGCGCCTCTTACCGGTTGATCACCCATGGCATGCTGCTGTGGTCGATGGCTTACGTGGCCTATTTGGCGGCCCTGACGGGCGGCATCAACTCACCCGCCATGGTGTGGATGACGGCGGTGGCGCTGCCCGCTATTTTGTTGCTCGACCGAGTGGCGGCTTTGTTCTGGGTGGCTGCGGTGTTGGTGGCCAATGTGCTGTTGCTGCTCCTCAGTCAACAGGGCTGGGTCAACAGCGACATTCATATGGGCAACGAAGTCATGGTTTGGACGGTGGCCAACAAATTGTTTGTCATCAGCTTGGCGATGTATGTGGTGCTGGTCTCTGAGCGCATGCACAGCAGCCAAGTGGCGGACATGGACCAAAGCAACGCAGAGCTCGAGCGCACGCACCAAGCGTTGCTGCGTGCGCAAGCGCACAAAGATGAATTCATCGCCTCGGTGGGCCACGAGTTGCGCACGCCGATGAATGCCATTTTGGGGCTCAACGGCATCTTGCGCAGCGAGTTGGCCCAACGCCCAGAGGACGCGCAGGTGGTGGACCACATCCTGCGCTCGACCGAACAACTGCTGCACGTGGTGAATGACATTTTGGATTTCTCACAGCTGCAAGCAGGGCGCCTGACCTTGCATGTGCAAGAGTTTGCGTTGCGCGAGACCTTGGCAAGCGTGTTGGCGTCTTACGCAGACAAAGCCCATGCCAAAGGCCTTGCCCTGCATCTAGAAACGGCAGCGGTACACGCCATGTGGGTCAAGGGTGACCGCAAACGCTTGGTGCAAGTGCTGAGCAACTTGCTGGAAAACGCGCTCAAATTCACCGCCACGGGCCACATCGATGTGCGCGCGCAGCCCATCGGTGCTGGCGTGCTGATTGAGGTGCAAGACACCGGCATCGGCATCGCCGCTGATCGGCAAAAACAGATCTTCAACGGCTTTGAATATGCCGATGTGCAAACCAACCGCCAGTATGGTGGCACGGGCCTCGGGCTTTCCATCTGTGAACGCTTGGTCAGCCTGCAAGGCGGCACCCTGGGTGTGAGCAGCGTGCTGGGGCAAGGCGCGCGGTTTTGGTTTCAGCTGCCTTTGCGCAGCGTGGCGATGCAAGAGGTCCAAGCGGCGGCAGACATGGCGCGCCACTTGGTCGAGCAAGTGATTCAAATTTTGCTGGTCGACGACAACGCGGTGAACCTGTTGGTCGCCCGCATGATGCTCAAAAAATGCTTCCCCAGAGCCGTCATCACCGAGGCCAGCAGTGGCCCGTTGGCCTTAGAAAAACTCCGCGCCCAGCCTTTTGATTTGTGTTTGATGGACATGGTCATGCCCAACATGGATGGCCTGCAAGTCACCCAGGCCTTGCGACACAGTTTTTCTGCGCCTGTGTGTCACATGCCTGTGCTGGCCCTCACCGCCAGTGCCAACCCTGTCGACCATGACCGTTGCTTGGCCTCGGGCATGGACGATGTGTTGCACAAACCGTTGGATGAGCAAGAGCTGATTGCCAAAATTTCCAACGCGCTCGCGGCCCATGCCCAAAGGGGGCGCACGTGAGTCGCTTCTCGTTTGAGCACTTCACGACGTGGGCCACGCCACGCTTGCCTGAACGTTTCAGAGAAGGGCGTCTGCCCTATCTGTTCTTCATCGTGTGGGGTTTGATTCTGGCCATGCTGGTGTTGGCCTGGGTCACCCCTTACCCCAGTGGCGTGCCTGTGCCGTTGGTGTTTGCCGCTGCGCTGTTGGCGCTGCAGTTTTTGTTCAGCAAAGGCTTGTCTTTACACGCAGCGGTGAATCTGGGTTTGCTGGCGGGGGTGGCAGAGGTTGGCTATGCGGCTTGGCTGTCGGGCGGTATTTTTTCGCCACGCATGGCGTGGTTGGCCGCTGTGCCCTTGATTCCGTTTTATGCCATCAGCCGCCTCGCGGGGTTGATCTGGTTTGCTCTGGTGCTGCTGGTTGAGTTGGCCATGGCCTACGTGACGTGGCAGGCGTGGTTGCCCGATCACCCCGTCTTGGGCATCGCACAAGTCGTGTCGTCGTTCGCCAGTTACACGGTCGTGACGCTCGTTGTCATCACTGTCCCGTTTTTGTACGACAACCTGTTCCGACAAGCCTACAAGGCCAGTGTGCAACGTCACGTGGAATTGGAAGACAAACGCAAAGAGCTGCTTCGCACCTCGGCCTTGCGGGAGCAATTCATCGCCACGGTGAGCCATGAGTTGCGCACGCCCATGAATGCCATTTTGGGTTTCAACGACATCTTGTTGGCGCGTGTCACCGACAACCCACAGGCCATGAAAATTTTGAACCACACGCGCCAATCGGCCGATCACTTGTTGACGGTGATCAACGACGTGTTGGACTACTCACAGCTGCAAGCCGGCAAGCTCAAGGTGCAAAGCGAAACCTTCGCGCTGCGCGATACCGTTCACAACGCCTTTGACCTCTTCGCGCAACGCGTGGAGAGCATGCATCTGCAATACACCTGCACCATCGATGACAACGTGCCGCATTGGGTCCGTGCCGATCGCCATCGGTTGATGCAAATTTTGGTGAACCTGCTGGGCAACGCCATCAAGTTCACTCATCAAGGCTATGTGACTTTGCAGGTGCGACGCCAGCCTTTGTGCGTGCATTTTTCTGTGGGCGACAGTGGCATTGGCATTGATGAGGCACAACAACCCAAGATCTTTCAGCGCTTTGTGCAAGCAGACGATGACATCCAATCGCGTTACGGTGGCAATGGCTTGGGCTTGTCCATCACGCAACGTTTGGTGGCGCTGATGGGCGGCCATATTGGGTTTGTCAGCACGCCAAAACAAGGCTCTGTGTTCTGGTTCACCTTGCCCTTGGTCGAGGTCGCGCCGCCTGAAAAGCCGCAACCCGATGACAAGGCGCCCAGCACCTCGATGGCGGCGGCGCAGCGCTTTTTGGTGGTCGACGATCACCCGATCAACCGTTTGCTGGTGCGCCAGATTTTGAAAAATCATTGGAAGAACTGCGAACTGGTCGAGGCCGAGAACGGCACCAAAGCCCTCGAGGCGTTGCGCCATCAAACGTTTGATGTGATTTTGATGGACATGGTCATGCCTGAGATGGACGGCATCGAGGCCACCGCCGCGTTGCGTCGTAGCCTTGAGCCAGCGGCGCGCGACACGCCGGTGCTGGGTCTGACCGCCAACGTCAATCCACAAGACCTAGAACGCTTTGCCGCTGCGGGCGTGAACGCCGTGGTGCTCAAGCCGTTTGATGCCGCCAAGCTCTGCGCTCAGGTCGAGCGCATGCTCACAGAGAAAAAATCTTCCCTGGGTTCATGATATTGTGCGGGTCCAGTGCCCGTTTGATGGTGCGCATCATGTCCACCGCACCTTCACCGGTTTCCGCGCGCAAGAAATCCATCTTGTGCAAACCAATGCCGTGCTCGCCAGTGCAAGTGCCACCTAAGCGCAAAGCGCGCATCACCAACTTGTGGTTCAAGTCTTCGGCCGTGGCGCATTCCTCGGCGTTGTTGGGGTCAATCAAATAACCAAAGTGGAAGTTGCCATCGCCCACGTGACCGACCAAGAAGTAGGGCAGACCGGTGGCATCGGCCTCGTCAATGGAGTCCAACAAACAATCGGCGAGTTTGCTGATGGGCACACAGGTATCTGTGCTGATGGCGCGGCAGCCCGGCTTGCTTTGGATGGCTGCAAAGTAGGCGTTGTGGCGCGCGGTCCACAAGCGTGTGCGCTCCTCCGGCGTGGTGGCCCATTCAAACGATTGGCCGCCATATTCCGCCGCAATGTCTTGTACCGTCTCGGCTTGTTCTTTCACGCCTGCGGGTGAACCGTGGAACTCCATCAACAGCATGGGCGTTTCAGCGAGGCCGAGTTTGGCGTAGTGGTTCACCATGCGAATCGTGTTGTTGTCGATCAATTCCACACGCGCAATCGGCACGCCCATTTGGATGGTGGCAATCGTGGTGTGCACGGCGGCCTCAATGCTGGGGAAGGAGCAGATGGCCGCAGACACTGCCTCGGGGAGTGGGTAAATGCGCAATGTAATTTCAGTCATCACACCCAAGGTGCCTTCGCTGCCCACCATCAGGCGGGTCAAGTCGTAGCCCGCGGCAGACTTTTTGGCGCGCGTGCCGGTGCGAATCACCTCGCCACTGGCCGTCACCACTTCAAGGGCCAACACGTTCTCGCGCATGGTGCCGTAGCGCACAGCATTGGTACCACTGGCGCGTGTGGCACTCATGCCACCGATGGACGCATCGGCACCGGGGTCAATGGGAAAGAACAAGCCCGTGCTTTTGATTTCTTCGTTCAGCTGCTTGCGCGTCACACCGGGCTGCACCGTCACCGTCAGGTCTTCGGCGTTGATGCTCAGCACCTTGTTCATGCGACTCACGTCCACACTGATGCCGCCTTGCACCGCCAGCAAGTGGCCCTCTAAAGAGGAGCCCACGCCAAAGGGGATGACTGGCACTTTGTGTTGCGCTGCCAATGCCACGGCGTCGGAGACATCTTGAGTGCATTGCGCAAACACCACGGCTGCGGGCGGTGGGACGTGGGTGAAGGCGGACTCATCGCGACCGTGCTGTTCACGAATGGCCTGCGCGGTGGCGCAGTTTGTCCCAAAACGGGCTTGCAGTGCGGCTATGAATTCAGCGGGCACGTCGCGCTGGGTGACGGCAGGCGCTAAGTGTTGGTGGGCAGTGGGGGCGTTCATGCGATGTCTCCTGTGTTTGGGACAATTCTAAGAACAAGCGCCTTTTTGGGTGAAGCCCTCACGCGACAGGCAAAATAAGCCAAACGCAACCAATCAGCAAGGCAAGGCACATGGGCAAACGACTCACACAAATCGCCACCCGCACCGGTGACGCCGGCACCACCGGGTTGGGTAACAACCAACGCGTCTCTAAAAACAGCCTGCGGGTCCATGCCATGGGCGAGGTCGACGAGCTCAACTCCCACATCGGCGTCTTGCTGTGCGAAGACATGCCACCCGACGTGCGCGATGTGTTGGTCGAGATTCAGCACCAGTTGTTCAACCTCGGTGGTGAGCTGTCGATCCCGGGTTTTGAGCTGCTGAAAGAGGAGGCGGTGCAGGCCTTAGACGCCGCGCTCGAACGCTACAACGCCCAATTGCCCAAGCTCCAAGAGTTCATCTTGCCAGCGGGCACGCGCGGCGCCGCGCTATCGCACGTGTGTCGCACCGTGGCACGCCGTGCCGAACGCGCCGTGGTGGCACTGGGCAACGAAGAGGCCATTGGCGATGCCCCCCGCCAGTACCTCAACCGTTTGAGTGACTTGATGTTTGTGCTGGCCCGCGTGCTCAACCGTTTGCAGGGGGGTGACGACGTGTATTGGAAAAGCGAGCGCCTACAGCGAAGCGAGCACGAGGCCTGATGTGGTGCTAAATCGAGCGAAGAACGACCACACATGAAACGCCGCGACTTCAACCGATATTTACAACGCAGCGCCGTCGCGCTGGCGCTTTCACCGTGGCTCACCGCCATCGCCACGCCAGCCAGTACGGACCGCGCATGGCGTACCCACCCCTTCGCGTTGGGCGTGGCCAGTGGCAGGCCGCGTGCCGATTCGGTGCTGCTGTGGACGCGCTTGTTGTTCAGTGAAGACGATCTGACCGCCAGCACCGAGGCCCTGCGCGTGCACCTGGAGGTGTTTGCCGACGCGGCGCTCCAACACCGCGTGCAAACCACACAGCTTGTGACCGACGCAACACGCGGCCACAGCGTGCATGCCCATGTGCAGCACTTGCAACCCAGCACCGACTATTGGTATCGCTTTCGCCAAGGCGATGCGTTCAGCGCCGTGGGCCACACACGCACCGCCCCAGCCCTGAATGCCGAGGTGGCGCACCTGCGCATTGCCTTGGCGTCTTGCCAACATTACGAACAAGGTTTGTTTGTGGCGCACCAAGACATCGCACAGCAGCCCCTCGACTTTGTGCTGTTCATGGGCGACTACATCTATGAAAGCAGCAACCCGCAATACGCCGTGCGCTTGCACAGCGGTGAAGAACCCAAGACCTTGGCGCAATACCGCCAGCGCTACGAGCAATACAAGCGCGACCCCATGCTGCAAGCCGCGCATGCGGCCCACCCGTGGGTGCTGATGTGGGACGACCACGAGGTGGTCAACGATTACGCCAACGACCAAGACCGCAAGTACACCGATCCACAGCAAATGCTCAAGCGTCGTGCGGCGGCCTACCAAGCGTACTTTGAGCACCAGCCTGTGTTGCTGGGCCCCGACACAAACAACCCCGCCAACATGCGTTTGTATGACCAGCTGAGCTGGGGCAAGCTGGCCGATGTGTGGACCCTCGACTGCCGTCAATACCGCAGCGCCCAAGCCTGCCGCGACCCCGTGCGCGGCGGTGGGCGCATGGTGGTGCAGTGCGAGGCATTGAGCGACCCAACGCGCAGCATGTTGGGCCAAGCACAAGAGCGTTGGCTGACCGACAGCCTGAGCCATTCCAAACGCCAGTGGAAACTGGTGGCCCAAGCCACACAAATCAGCGCCACCAGCGTGCCCACGCCCGTCGGCCGCAGTTATTGGAACGACGCGTGGGACGGCTACCCGCAAGCGCGCAAACGCCTGCTGCAAACGGTGGTCGATGCCCAGTTGCAAAACGTGGTCACCCTCGGCGGCGATGTGCATTGCAACGTGGCTGCCAACTTGCGACTAGAGCCCAACAACCCGCAGTCGCCCATCGTGGCAAGCGAGTTTGTCACCACCTCCATCACCTCGCGCGGCCTAGGCGACAAGCCCGCTGCCGTGATTCGCGAGAGCAATGCCGACTTGCTGCACTACCGTCCTGACGAACGGGGTTACAGCCTCATCACCGTCACCCCCGATGCGGTGCGTTGCGATTTCAGAACCACCCCATTTCCTGCGGGTAGCGAAGCGGGCTTCAAAACGCAGGCCAGTTATGTGGTCAAACGCGATCAAGCGGGGCCGCAGCTTTTATGAGGCAGTGTCATGAGCACACCTAACACCACACCTCGCAGTTGGTACGACCAGCATGTGTTGCCTTATCTGTTGGATTTCGCGTGCGATTTGCCGTTCATTCAAAGTCAGCGCCGCAAAGTGGTCTCTACCGACTCAGGTCGTTTGTCGCATGGCCCAAGACCTTAGGCTACAACTATTGGGGCGTGGCGACGGTGGCTGGAGTCGCCGTGAGTTGCCCACGGTCCAGTGCGTAGCCACGGTCGCTCACCCACCGCGCAAAGTGCGTGTTTTGTTCTGACAGCAACACGCTCACCCCTTGTGCTTTAAGCGCCAAAATCATCTCGCCCATTTGCGCCACGATGACGGGGGCGACCCCTTCGGATGGCTCATCGAGCAACACCATCAGCGGGTTACCCATGAGTGTGCGTGCCACTGTGAGCATTTGTTGTTCGCCACCGCTCATGTGGCTGGCAGGGCGTTGCTGCATGTCAGCCAAGTTGGGGAACAAGGTAAATATTTTGTCTAACGACCACTGCGGTGCAACGCTGCCATCAGCAAACTGGCGCGTCGCTTGCACGCCGAGTTGCAAGTTTTCTAAAACCGTCAAGTCGGTGAAGATGCGACGGTCTTCGGGCACATAGCCCAAACCCAAACGTGCGGCTTGATAGGGTTCAGCGTTCGAGATGTCATGCCCTGCAAACACCACGCGGCCTGTGCGCCGCGGCATGAGGCCCATGATGGCTTTGAGCGTGCTTGACTTGCCCGCGCCGTTGCGCCCGATGAGCGCCACCACTTCGCCGCGCTGCACATGCAGCTGCGCGTTGAACAAAACCTGGGCCGTGCCGTACCAAGCGTTGAGGCCTTGCGCCTCAAGCAGGGGTGTGACAACGGGCGCTGCGGTGTGTGTGAATGTTTGCGTCATGGCGTGCCGGACGCTGGCGCGCCAAATGTTTTGCCGCCGCCAAAGTACACCGCTTGCACGTGCGGGTCAGCCTGCATTTGTGCGGGTGTGCCTTGCGCAATCAGTGCGCCACGCGCCATCACCAGCACGCGGTCGGCGTGTTCAAACACCACATCCATGCTGTGCTCGGTGAACAGCACGGCGACGCCGCGTTGGGTGACCAAGTCGCGTGTGAGTTGCATCAGCGCATGGCGTTCATCAGGGGCCATGCCTGCGGTGGGTTCATCCATCAACAACAAGCGCGGTTCGTTGGCCAAAGCCATGGCCAGTTCAAGGCGTTTCACATCGCCATAGGCGAGGGCGTTGCCAGCGCGATGGGCTTGGGTGTCTAGCTGCACTTGTGCCAATAGTTGCAAGGCGTCTGCATGGCGGTAGTGTGTGGCGCGTCGCCAAGGTGAGAGCGACTGACCATCGGCTGAAAGAAGGGCCATTTGCACGTTCTCGACCACGGTGAGCGAGCCAAAGGTTTGTGCTGTTTGAAAGGTGCGGCTCACGCCCATGTGCCACAACGCATGAGGCTTTCGGCCCACCAGCGACACACCCTCTAAGGTGATGCTGCCACTGTCGGGCACAAGTTGGCCGTTGACCAAATTGAACATGGTGGACTTGCCCGCGCCGTTGGGGCCGATGAGGGCCAGCAGTTCGCCGGCTTGCAAACTGAACGACACATCGTTCACCGCTTGGTTGCCGCCGAAGGCCTTGTGCAAATGTTGAACGCTCAAAAGAGCGCTGTTGTGGTGTGTGCTCATGCCTCACCTCGCACTTTGGATGTGCGCATACGCTGCCACAACGCTTGCACCGAGCCCGCAATGCCCTGCGGAAACACCAGCACCAGCAGCAACATGCTGGCCCCCAACACCGCACGCCAATAGTCGGTGCTGCGCGCCAAGCTGTCTTGCAGTGCGGTGAATGTGAGTGCGCCCACCAAGGGGCCAACCAAGGTGTGCACGCCACCCAGCATGACCATGACCAAACCATCCACCGACTTGCTCACGCCCAACACATCGGGCGAGATGCTGCCTTTCGAGAACGCAAACAAAGCGCCTGCCAAACCCGCAAAGCCAGCGGCCAACACAAAACCCAGCCACTGCACACGCGCCACGTTCAAGCCCATGGCTTCGGCGCGCGCGACCGAGTCGCGGCTGGCACGCAGCGCGTAGCCGAGGGGCGACATCAGCACACGGCGCATCGCCATCACACTGAGCGCGACGAGCGCAAGTGTGAGCCAGTAATAGGCCGCTTTGTCTTGCAACCACGCGCTGGGCCACACGCCGGTGAGGCCGTTGCTGCCGCCGGTGAAGTCGTCCCACTGAAAACAGATGGACCACACAATTTGCGCAAACGCCAAGGTCAGCATGGCCAAGTACACCCCCGACAAACGCACGGCAAACCACGCGATGGGCGCCGCCACCAAAGCGCTGACCAAGGGGGCCAGCAACAAAGCGGCTTCGCTAGACACACCTGCACGCAACACCAATAGCGCTGCCGCATACGCGCCTACGCCAAAGTAAGCGGCATGCCCAAACGAATGCATGCCCGCAGGCCCCATGATGAAGTGCAAGCTGGTGGCAAACAACGCGGCAACAGCCAAGTCAATGCCCAACACCAAGGTGTAGGGCGAGTCAGCGGTGAACAACGGCAAGGCAAGCAACGCAGCGCCAACGCACCACCAAACGAGTTGCGTGCGTGTACCGCCCAAAACAAACGGGGCTTCTTGTTCGTTGCTCGCCCGCGGCGTACTTTGCGGCTTGCCCAACAAGCCCCAAGGGCGCACCATCAGCACCGCAGCCATCACCAAAAATTCAGCGACCAGTGTGAGCTTTGAAAACGCAAACGACACACCGAACATGTCAACCGTGCCCACGGCGATGCACAGCGCTTTGATTTCGGCAATCAGCAAGGCTGCCACAAATGCGCCGGGTATGGAGCCCATGCCACCGACCACCACGACAACGAACGCGTCGCCAATCGTGGCCATGTCCAACCCCAAATGTGCGGGCTCGCGGGGCAGTTGCAATGCACCGCCCAAGCCCGCCAACGCGCAGCCCAGCGCAAACACAGCGGTGAACAAGTGGCGCGGGTTCACGCCCAAGGCACCCAACATTTCGCGGTCTTGTGTGGCGGCACGCACCAACACGCCAAAGCGTGTGCGTTGCAAACACCACCACAACACGGCCAACACCAACGGGCCCATGGCGATCAAGAGCAAGTCATAGGTGGGAAAGCGGCGACCCAAAATGTCCACCGCACCACTCAGCCCCGGGGCGCGTGGGCCCAACAAATCTTCCGCGCCCCACAGCCACAACGTGCCGTCTTGGATGACCAGCACCAAAGCAAAGGTGGCGAGCAACTGAAACAACTCGGGCGCTTTGTAAATGCGGCGCAGTACCAGTACTTCAACCACGGCACCTAAGACCCCTGTGATGAGTGCGGCGCACAGCAAGAGCAAAAAGTAGGCAGTGGTTTGGCTAGCGCTGTCACTCCCCAAGTTGCCCAACACCACACGCAAAACAGAAGCCAGACCAGGCGACGCATGTGACACGAGCGCGTAAGCCACATACACACCCAGCATGAAAAACGAGCCATGCGCAAAGTTGACGATGCGCGTGACACCAAAAATGAGCGACAAACCTGCCGCCACCAAAAACAAAGATGACGCGCTGGCCAGCC
This sequence comes from Comamonadaceae bacterium, assembly GCA_947373245.1. Classification (GTDB taxonomy): domain Bacteria; phylum Pseudomonadota; class Gammaproteobacteria; order Burkholderiales; family Burkholderiaceae_C; genus Limnohabitans. The sequence continues at coordinate 733 of CANBWY010000005.1, read as the reverse complement.
CATTGAGGGCTTGTACAAAGTAGCTGGCAACGTCCATAAAGAGGTGTGAGGGCTGAAATTAAAACGCCCGCAAAAAGCGGGCGTTGTGTTGGGGTTTGCTTGGCGTTTAATTGCTCGGCCGGAGTTTTTTCACAACGTCATCGCTGGGTTGCACAGAGGCGCCATCGATGTAGCGGTAGTCTACCAACACGCCCTTGCCATTGTCATTTTTGGTGCGGCCCAAAAACGCGCCCATGGTGGATTGGTTGTCTTGCTTGCGGAACATGACCGGACCATAAGGCGTGCTGAATTTCAAACCGCTGAACGCGGTGACCAGCTTCTCGCTGTCGGTGCTCTTGGCTTTGCCGATGCCAGCGGCCAAGGCCTGAATCATGCTGTAGCCCACGACGGACCCCAAGCGGGGGTGGTCGTTGTACTTGCGGTGGTAGGCCAAGAAGAAGGCTTTGTGCTCGGGCGTTTGCACACCGTACCAAGGGTAGCCCGTGACGATCCAGCCGTTGGGCGTTTCGTCTTTGAGCGGCTCCAAATACTCGGGCTCGCCAGTCAACAGGCTGACCACTTCGCGGCCTTGGAACACCCCGCGTGTGTTGCCTTCACGCACAAACTTGGCAAGGTCGGTGGCAAACAGCACGTTGAAGATGGCGTCGGGTTTGGCGTCGGCAATCGCTTGCGTGACCGAACCTGCGTCAATCTTGCCCAGCGCGGGCGCTTGCTCAGCCACAAACTCCACATC